>JANXAA010000272.1 GCA_025061865.1 Acidobacteriota bacterium
TTCCTATCTCCCGAGTTGGGAACCTGACTACTTGGGCGATTACTACTGGAATGACCTGGAGGCCTACCTGAAGCGCTCCCCGGCCCTGTATGTCAAGAACATCCAGACGCCTGTCCTGATCATTCACGGTCAGGAAGACCCGAATACGTTTATCAGTAACTCCAAGGAGATGTATCAGGCTCTCCAGTTCCTGAAAAGGACGGTCGAGTTCGTCGTCTATCCCCGGGAGGAACACGGCCTACGGGAGCCTCAACACAAGATGGACGAAATGCGTCGTGTCCTGGCTTGGTTGGACCGCTACATCCTGGGTCAGCCCCGCTACTGGTTGGAAGACGAAGTCGAGGCCGAGGGTTGGAAGCTCCGAGTCGTCGCCTGGAGGCCTCTGACGGAAGAGACGGCCGCTTCCCGACCCTCGTCGCCTGAGGGGCTGACTTACGAGCTCGAGCTCATCTTGACGCCGACCCCTCAGGCTCAGTCGGACCTGACGCTGGCCATTTGGAAAGAGGGCCTCTCAGACTTTCAGGTCGAGACGAGCGACAGGACCGTCCTTTTCCCGACGGCCATCTTGGAAAAGCTTTGGGGAACGACGGCCTTCTTGGAGGGCCGAGACCTGACCTGGCACCTGTCGCGAGGCGACGGCTTGGGACTCCCGCGGGCTTATGCCATCCGCTTGGCCTTCCGGGTCCCCAAGGGTGGGACAAACCCACCGATTTTCCGTCTTCGGGGGTTCCCGCCTGTCTTCTTGGCGACCCCCTGATAAGCTACATCTTGAGCCGATGAACCAGTCGGCAAATAGGTGGACGAATGCAACGGGTCGTATACCTATCCCCTTACCTCACTTGTCTTTTGGCACCTTCGTCGGTTATCTTGAGAGCTTGGAGAGAGGGTCTGAAGATGGAAAAAGGCCCCTTGATGGTCTGATCTGACTCCGGGAGTCGATGGGGGGCACGGTCCGTGAAGCATAGCTGGGCCCACGCAGACGTCGGGTGGTTTGTCGCTGCCTTGATTGTTGTCATTGCCCTGTACGTGCTCGTGCGAACCCTGGTATATACCGTCCGACTGGTGACCGTCGTGGGCTTCTCCGGGTTGGCCGCCGTTGTCACCTGGTGGGGACTAAGTGAGGTCGAGTCCCGATTGGGACTTGCGTGGCAGGAGTTCTTCATGTATCGGTGGGTCGAACCCTTCCACGTCCAAGTCAGCCTGACCAAGTTGGTCCTTTCGGCGGCCGTCGGACTTTTCATCCTTTGGCGGCTAACGAATCCCCCGTCATCCCGTTGAGCCTCCCCAGGTCCCCTAGGTGCCATCTCCTGACCCTTGTCGGGGCCCGATGCGATGGTTTGGATCGTTTTTGACGCCCGGAAGGTCCGGGACTACGGGGTCGGTACCCACATCCAGGGACTCCTGCCGGCCCTCGTAAGGCAGGCCCCGCCGTCCTTTCAGTGGCTCGTGCTGGCTTCTCTGGAAGCTCAGCCTTGGCTGACATCCCTGCTCGCCGATACGGGCCCGAAGGTCCGGATGGAGTGGACCCGGGCTCGACCCTTTGAATGGCGTACTCACGTCGAAATTCCCTGGCGGGTCCGACGCCGAGTCAGGGGGCCCTGTGTGTTCCACGCTCCTTATTTCCCTGTCCCGATGGGCCTCCGATGCCCGACCGTCTTGACCCTACATGACGCCATCCTCCTGCAGGCCTGGCCTCGCCGGGCCGGGCTTTGGGTCGCCCGCTTAGCCCGATGGTTGATTGGCTGGAGTGCCGAACGCTCCGCCTGCGTCGTCACCGTTTCTCAGACAGCCGCCCGCCAGATCTTGCACTACTTCCCTTGGTTAGCCGACAAAATCCACGTCATCCCGAATGGCATTCACCCGGCCTTTCGGACTCCCGTCGGGACCGATGAGGTCGAACGACAATGCCGCACCCTGGGCCTCACGCCGGGGGAATACATCCTCTACGTCGGTAACGATAAGCCTCACAAGAACCTGCACCGCCTGATCGGGGTCTGTGTCGACCTATGGCGCCAGCAGTTCTTGACCCACCGCTTGGTCCTGGCTGGTATGCCCGAGGCCGCCTGGCGGCGGACCGTCCGACGGTACTATGCCTGGACCCAACAAGGCTGGGTCCGATGGCTCCCTTACTGCGATGTCGAAACTCTCCGGGCCGTGTATAGCGGCGCCGCCGCCTTGGTCCAACCGTCCCTCGACGAGGGTTTCGGCCTGCCCGTCGCCGAGGCGATGGCCGTCGGGACCCCCGTCGTCTGCAGCCGGACTGGAGCCCTCCCCGAAGTCGCCGGCGACGCCGCCGTGTATTTTGACCCCACGGACTCGGCCGAGATGGCCCAGGCGATCCGCCAGGTCCTGACAGACGAAGACCTACGGTCGGTCTGCCGGGAGCGGGGCCGTCAGCGGGCCTGTCGGTTCCGGTGGGAGGAGGCAGCCGACCGCTTTTTGCAATTGTACGACCAGTTGCTAACTCCTTTGGGACGTCCGGCGTGACAGCCCGTCTGCTGGGTCGAACCCACTGGACGGGCCGTCCGTTTAACTTTTTGAAGTCTGCTGCCCCGCATTCAGTTTTTTAAACCCCCAGACAGGAGGTTTACTATGGACATTCGCCGGCTCTTTGGGTCCTGTCCGCAACGACGGGTCCTCGGATGGACCTTGGGATGCCTCCTGAGCTTGCTGGCGTGGGGGGGTTCCGAGGCGTGGGGGCAGGTCCAGACGGGGAGTATCCTGGTCAAGGTCCGGGACCCCGAAGGCAAGCCCCTACCGGGCGTAACGGTGACGGTCACGAGTCCCGTCCTGGTCGCCGGCCAGATGGTCGGCGTGACGGACGTCAACGGCGTGTACCAATTCCCGCTCCTGCCGCCCGGCGTGTACGCCGTCAAGCTGGAGATGAGCGGATTTCGGACGGTGACTCGGGAGGGCATCCGGGTCGCCGTGGCCCAGACGGTCCTGATCGATGAGGCGATGACGGTGGCGGCTGGCGAGGAAGTGACCGTCGTGGGCCGTTCGCCGACGGTAGACGTGACGAGCACGAAGGAAAGCGTGAACATCACTTGGGAAGTCTTGCAGAACGTACCGGGCGGCCGGGACATTTGGAATCTCCTGGAGTACAAAACGCCGGGTCTGGTAACCGACCGCATCGACGTGGGCGGCAGCGAGTCGGGTCTCCAAGCGGGATTCACGTCCAAGGGCACGGCCCCGGCTCAGAACACACAGGCTCTGAACGGGGTCAACGTGACGGACCCCGAGGCGATCGGCTTTGCCGACTTCTATTACGACTACGATAGCTTCGAAGAGGTCCAAATCTCGACGGCGGGTCATCCCGTCGAGGTCGGGACGCCGGGCGTGTACGTCAATATGGTGACCCGCCGGGGGACGGACCGCCTACAAGGTCAGCTGGCCGGCTACTACCAGGGGGGTAAGGAAGGTACGCTCTTCGGCCTTAAGTTGAACACCCAATCGAGCAACGTGACGGATGAGCTTCGGCGGCAGGGTATCCAAGAGACGGGCTTTAAGTTCTTGCAGGACGCGACCCTCCAGTTGGGTGGGCCCCTGATCCCGAGTGCCCGGCAGAAGCTCCGGTTCTTCACGTCGGGTCGTATCTGGCGGGTCCACCGCTTCGTGCCCGGCTTTGTCGACGAGCAGGGGAACCCGGTCGTCGAGTCGACTGA
>JANXAA010000273.1 GCA_025061865.1 Acidobacteriota bacterium
CCCTTCATGGAGGAGGCCCGTCGACGCCTCGTCCGACAAGGTTATGCAGAGGCCGAATTGGGATGGACTTGGCAGCCCGAAGACGGCATCCTTCGGGTCCACGTGACGCCTGGGCCGGCTTATTACCTCGGGACCGTCGAGACCGGCGGTCTGCCGATCCGTGCCCCGTGGTTAAAGCGGCTCGCCGGCCTGCGGCCAGGCCAGCGAATCCGGCCCGACGACCTCGAGCAGGCTCGCCGACGGGTCATGGGCTTGGGCATTTTTCATCAAGTACGCGTTTATGAGACGCCCGACAGTCCGCCGGACGGCCGGCGAGTCCGCATCGAGGGGACGCCACGCCCCCTATTCCAGCTCGGGGGCGGCCTTCGATACGTCTTTATCGGCCACCGGGGCGGGTCGCCGCCCTTTCAAGGCGAGCTGAGCGGTCAGGCCCGAGACCCCTTAGGCCTGGGGCTTCAGGTCCTTACTGGCTTTCGCTTGGGTCGAGCCGGCCGCACGGAAGAAGACATCCTCCTCGGTGAGCCGACCCGGGTCGAGACGACCCTACGCCAGTGGCGGCTCGGCCTCGGGTGGGGCCACTTCTTCGGGTGGCCGGTCCAAACGAACGTGTTCTATCTGAATGACCGAATCGAGGAATCCCGGACGGGTTTGGAGACCGGTCTGCGCCGGACAGCTCAGACGACCGAGCAGACGTGGTCGGTCGAGCAGATCGTCCAGGTTCGTCCCGGATGGCTTCTGCGATATCGCTATCAGGACAAGGACATCCGGGAAATCCCCCTGGACTTTCGGATTCACCTGCGGCGGTTGGCGGCCGGCCTGCAGTGGGACACGCGGGACGCCCGGGTCGACCCCCGCGGGGGCCACTTCCTCTCGATGGACGTCGAGTACGCCCCCGACTGGCTGAAGAGCGATACGCCGTATGTAAAATTTTTCTTTCAGGGACAGCGGTACTGGTCCCGGGACTATCCGAACTGGACAGCCGTGAGCGGCCTCCGTCTGGGACTGGCGTATCCCCTCGCGGAACCGGTCTTGCTCCCGACGGAACGCTTCTTCGCCGGCGGGCCGACGTCTTTCCGGGGCCTGCCGACGGATGCCCTGGGGCCCCGGGATATTTTGGGAGCCCCCGACGGCGGCGAAGCCCTCCTCCTGGTCAACGTGGAAGTGATCCGGCGTCTGCACCGGTACGTCGGGGTCGCCGGCTTCCTGGACCTGGGGAACGTATTTGCCAAGCCGTCGGACATCCGACTGAGCTTATCGGCCGTCCGCGAGGCAGCCGGTGTAGGCTTGCGGCTGTACAGCCCCATCGGTCTGATTCGGCTGGACTGGGCGTATCTTTTAGACGCCCAGCCGGGCGAGCGCCGGAGCCGGTGGTCCTTGGCTTTGGGGCCCATCCTGTAGAGGGCCGGTTCGGCAGTCGGGGAGTTTAGGAATTTGACAGTTAGGAATAGGTGGACGCTTCCTGACGTACGCCTGACGGCAGTGGTAGTGTAGTAATGACTCGATAAGCGACCAAATTCCTGATGGCCCGTTCAATCCCCTAAAGCGGGACCTACCCTACTCCTACGTCTCGGTAGGGATCCCGACGGGACTGCTGAGCTCTTGAGTCGCCGAGTTACCCAACGGCCAAATTCCCCAATTCCTGGACTGCCGAGTGGTCGGGCTCCCGAATTCCCCTTGGCAAATCTGGCGGCGGGTGGATACAATAGAAAAGACCCATCGGGGTGTGAGGGTGGCCGCATGGTAAAAGGCCCCGGGCGCCCGACGGCAGTTCAGCAAGTCGTCGAGAGCATGCCCTTCCTTCGCTGGCTGGGTGTTCAAGTCGTCGACCTCAAACCGGGCCACAGCCAGGTCCAACTCTCGGTGCGGCCTGAGATGCTTCAGGTCGCCGGTCTCCTCCACGGCGGGATCGTCGCCAGCCTCATCGACGTCGCCAGTGCGCTGGCCGTCTTCAGCGCCATGTCCACATGGGTGGAAATTCGCACGCTGGAGATGAAGGTCAATTACTTTCGACCCGTCCGGAGTGGGGAAATTCAGGCCTATGCTCGTCTGGCCCACATGGGAAAGCGCACGGCGGTCACACTTTGTCACGTCTGGGGCGACGGGGATACCCTGTGTGCCCTGGGGGTGGCCACTTTCCTGCGGCTGGGGGACTCGGCTGCGGATGAGCCGACGCCCGCATGACGACGAGCGTCCCATGTCTCCTATCGGCTCACCAGCCCTCTTGCCTGACTGCTCCATGGCTTCTGCCTAACTGCCTAATTGCCCGAGGAGGGATCCTTATGGCGACGCACTACGAACCGACAGAAGGTGCTATTCCTTGGGAGGCACCCGGTGTATCTCCGGCCCAAGGCTGGCTAGAGTCGGTTAAGCTCCTGGTCACGGCAGCGACCGACTTTTTCCGGCGCATGGCCCCGACGACGGGCAACTACCTAAAGCCTTTTCTGTTCGCCCTGGTCTGTGCTTACATCGGGGCTCTTTTTGGATGGATCTATAACACGCTGTTTCAGGTCTCTCTGGGGGCTCTCACCGGCTTCCGGGGGACCGAGATGTTCTCCGGATTCGTGGGCACTGGGATGGGCTTGATCGGCATCCTCCTCTTTACCCCGATCGGGTTGGTCCTGGGATTGCTCATCGGCACGTTAGTCTTTCACCTCATGTTGGTCCTCCTGAAAGCGGCGACCCAGCCGTGGGAGGCGACGTTTCGAGTCTTGGCCTATGCCGGCGTCAATAACCTGGCCCAGGTCGTACCCATCATAGGAGGCCTCATCGGCGCCCTTTGGTGGATTTATCTGGCCGTCGTAGGCCTTCGGGAGGCCCACCGTACGACGACGGGGAAGGCGGTCCTGGCCATCCTGATCCCCCTCGGCATCCTGTGCCTCTGCCTGGGGGCTCTGGCGGCCCTGGGCGGTCTGGCCCTGTTCGGGCTGATTCGGCAAGCGCAACAGTAAGTTTGCGGCCCGGCGACGAGGCGGCGGCGTTTCATGGTAACTCCGAGGGACCGTGGACTATAATGACGCCACTGAACCTGTAGGGGGAGCTTTCCATGATCCGTCGCCTCGCCTGGACTCTTGCGACGGTCGGCCTGCTGGCAACGGCTTGTGCCTATCCGTCCCGGCTCGAGCGGGAAGCCGACCGGGCCTTCCGTCGCCAGGCCTGGGACGAAGCGGTCGCCCTTTACAGCCGTCTCGTCCAGCAGGCCCCAGAACGGCTGGATTTCCAGACCCGCTACTGGTGGGTCCGTCTCCGGGCGGCTCAGGCTCACCTTTTACAGGCCCATCAGGCAGAACAGGTGGGTGACCTCGAACGGGCCCTCGTCGAGCTCGAGACGGCCGCCGACTTGGACCCGACGAACGCCGAGATTCAGCAGTATCTGCAGGACCTTCGTCAGCGCCTGAAGCCAACCCCACCGACACCGCCGACGCCGGGCCCGACCCTGCGGTTCACGGTCCCGCCGGAGGCCGTCTTGCGTCAGCCCATCATGAATATGAACTTTGCGGCGGCGCCCCTGCCAGTCATCCTCAGGAGCTTGGCCCAGGTCACGCATCTGCAATTGGTCGTAGACCCCGACGTCCCGTCGACGTCCGTGACTATGCAGTTTACGGACACGACGCTTGAACAGGCCCTTACCCACTTGGCCCGAAATTATGGTCTGT
>JANXAA010000274.1 GCA_025061865.1 Acidobacteriota bacterium
TGGGGCCAAAGGGTCCACTCCTGCCAGGTACCGACCTCCTGGACGCCGACCTGCTGGATGAAGCCTAAGTCGGCCCGGAACCCATGGCTCCGGGTCTCCCACCGCCAACGCCCATTCCAGTGCTTGCCGTCTCGGACCAGACGGATCCGATAGGCCCATCCCCAGAAGTCGTCTTCCGGCTGAGCATATGTCCGGGCCACGTCTCGGGGGTAGCCTGTCCAGGTCCCGACAGCCTGGGCCGAAAGGGACCACTGCCGGCTGAGGTACCATCGGCCGTCGAGGCTCAACAAGCGGTTGAACCCGCCGGCATACTCCTTGTCCGCCAGGAGGACGCCGACGATAGACTGCTGACCCAGGTTGAGACGGTAGCGCAAGACGTGGTTCAACGAACGTTCCTCCAGGACGGTACGGCTGGATGCCTGGACGCCCGGGAACCCCAACAGGGTCTGACGGTCGATGAGATGAAGGAAGGCCACTGTGTGGCGACCCGTCTGGCCAGTCACCCGCACGCCGTAGACGGGGTCGAGAACTGTGCGCGTGTGCAGGACCTGAAGGGGCGTCGTCCACAAGTCACTCCGCTCCATGAAGAAGGGCCGCTTCTCGGGGTAGAAAGGCGCAAATCGGATGTTCGTCGTGATTTGGAAGACATCCGTCTCGACTTGACTAAAGTCGGGGCGGACCGTCACGTCGGCCGTCCAGGACGGTGACGGCTGGTACTTAAGGTCGAGGCCGACGGCGGTACCCCAAGCGTGGGTCCCGTCGCCAGCCTGTTCGACCGTCGTCCGGCCGTACGGCAGGACCTGGATAAGGTCCACCGAAGCCGCAGGCGCCGGAAAGGTCAGGACCGGAAACTGGCAAATCGTACAGTTCCGGTTAAAGTCGGTGGCGACCGGGAACAATAGATAGCGGTAGTCCCGCGGATAGTTACGGGATACGATGACTCGCCAGGCAGTCCAGCCGTCGGGCCCGACCCGATAGCGAATGGACGAGAAGGGGATGCGGATTTCGACGAGGTATCCGTCCGGCAATCGGCGAACGCCCGATTCCCAGAGAAAGTCGAAATTCATGTCCTCCTGTTGGCCACCGACCTCGGACCACAGGCCATCGCCCTGGACGCCGACGGGGTTGACGAAGACTTCATAGGCATGCCGCTGGTCGCCGAAGGTATCGACCATGAGGCCGACAAAGTCGTCGTTGAACATCCGGTCCCGGTCGGTCCGGCTGACCCGCATGCGCTCGGGGTAGGGGTCGGGACAAAGGAAGGCGGCGACGAAGGCCCGGGCCGTCACGCCGAGGAGGACGAAGGTCTCGACGGGGGCCGGTCGGTTCTCGCCCTGCCGAATTTCATAAGGCAGGCGCACGACCATCGCCCGGGCCCAGGTCGGTTCGAGGACGCCGTCGGCCCGGACGTCTTCGTGCAGGACGGGAACGGCGTACGACTCTTCGGCTTTCCACGTCATCGCCCGCTCCCGAATCGGCTGGACGAGGTCGGCGACCCGCGTGGCCACCGTCGGGACGACCCCCGACGGGGCGTCCCGGGATGTCGTCCGGTCTTGAGCAACGGAGGCACCGCCCAGGCATAGAGACCCTACGGCCAGGGTCACCATCCATCGACGATAGGCTGCAGGCATCCCTCGATTCGTCTTGCTTGGTTCTTTGCGCTTCATCCCAGCATCCCAGAGTTGAACTCCCAGCAAACTTTCCTCGGTGCCCGCCGATATGCCATACTTAGAACGACTCGGAGGCAGGGGAAGTTTAACGACTCGGAGGTCGAGTCCTGGTGCCAGGTATCAGATGGGAGATTACGAAGGCTCATAGGCTCATGGCTTCGGACTTGCCGATAAACCATCCCTAACATCCGATATTCGGCACCCTACCCCATTTCTTGAGACCCAGCCTCCGGGACCCGATTCTGCCTCTTGCATCCATGCCCTACCGAATCGGCATTTTGTGTTTTCCGACTTACGGCGGGAGTGGCGTCGTCGCCATCGAGTTGGCCCGGAGCCTGGCCGAACGGGGCCACGAGGTGCACGTCATCAGCTACGCTCAGCCGGTCCGCCTTCAACGGTATTCTCCTCACATCGTGTTCCACGAGGTCCCCGTCTTCGAGTATCCCCTCTTCGAGTCTCCACTCTATACCATCCATGCGGCGGCGACCATCGCCAATCTCGTGCAGTACGCGGACCTTCAGGTCGTTCACGCTCATTACGCCCTGCCCCACGGGATTTCGGCTTTCCTGGCGCGGGTCAGCTTGGACGCCCCCCGCTTCGCCATCGTCACCACCCTTCACGGGACGGACGTGACCTTCGTCGGCCAGCACCCGAGCTTCTTTCCCATCACGCGCCTGGCCCTCCTCCAGAGTGACCGCCTCTCATGCGTCTCCCGATTCCTGGCCGGGGTCGTCCGAGACCGATTTCGCGTGCCGCCCGAGCGGGTCACGGTCATCCCCAACTTTGTGGATACGGCGGCTCTTGTCCCGAAGCCCCTGAAGGAGCGTCGGCGCCAGTGGCAAACCGACAAGTGTATCGTGCACATCTCGAACTTCCGACCCGTCAAGCGGGTCCTGGACGTCCTACGGGTGTTCGAGCGCGTCCGGTCCCGGATGCCGTGCGAGTTGGTCCTGATCGGAGACGGCCCGGACCGTATCCTGGCCGAGCAATACTGCATGGAACGGGGGTTGTACCGATACGTCCACTTTCTCGGCAAGCAGGAAGACGTCGGCCCGCCCTTGCAGGGGGCCGCCGCGTTCTTATTGCCCAGCGAACTGGAGAGCTTCGGCCTGGCTGCCCTGGAAGCGATGAGTTGCGGCGTCCCCGTCGTGGCGACCGGCGTCGGGGGCGTCCCGGAGGTCATCGAGGACGGCGTCCAGGGCTTCCTGCATGCCATCGGGGACATCGAGGGCATGGCCGCCAGCGTCGAGCGGCTCCTAACCGACCAGGACCTTTGGGTTCAGATGTCCGAGGCGGCCCGCCAGCGGGCCCTCCAGTTCGACCGAAGCCGGGTGGTCCCGGAATACGAAGTCCTGTATCATCAGGTAATGGCCCGGTGTGCGAGTTAAGGTCCCGGGAGTCGGGTCCCAGAAATCGGTGTTGGGTGCTGAGCGTCGGGGTCAGGACAGGCTTTTTCCAGACTGCGGACCCCTGCGAACCCACTCCCACCACCCAGGACCTAAACATCCAACACCCAGCCCGAGGGAGGCCGCCGATGCCGACCTATATTTTGGTCACCAAGCTGGCCCCCGAGGCCATGCGGGACCTCAAGCGGCGGGAGGAACTCGGCCGGCAGTGGCGAGAAAAGGTGAAGGAGAATTGCCCCGGCGTGAAGTTCATCGCCCACTACGCCATCCTGGGGCACTATGATTTCTTTGGACATCTTCGAAGCCAGTAACGAGGAAGAAGCCGCGAAGGTGTCGCTCATTTCTAAGGTGTCGCTCATTTCTTTAGCCAACGGTGACCTTCAGGCCGAGACGTGGACGGCGATTCCATACCGCCGCTTCCTGGAGATCGTCCGGCAATTGAAGAGCTAAAGGGGGTCCGGGCGTAGGTCTCGGGTGCCGGACAGGGACTTCAGGCAAGACCACGGACCTGTTAAAATAGAGGGTCTAAGTCTGTGAAAATCTTGGGGCCTTTTGAGGAAGCAAGTATGGGC
>JANXAA010000275.1 GCA_025061865.1 Acidobacteriota bacterium
GGCCCGGGTCCTCCTGGAACGGATAAGAAGGACCTCCTTCGGAGGCGCCCATGAGTAAAGCCTTAGATTCCCAGACTGCCCGATGGCGCCTGAAATTAAAGGCCTTTCTCCATGACCCGCCTCATAAGTTGACCGTGAGCTTTCTCCAGAAACGACCCCACGATGAAGTGGCGCAGGAGATCATAAGAACTTTCATGGGTTTATCAGAAACGCCCTCTGATGAAGAAAACCGCCTGATCGAATTGGCCGACCATTTGTCGGCCGCTATGACCCGACTATTGATGGAGGACGTCCAAGTTACCGAGGAAACGATCCTGCAAGACATCGACGATACAGGTCACATCCCGATTCGGGACCCCTGGTCTGGGCCAGAAGACCGGGGCCTCTACACGCATATCCGATTGGCCCCGGCCATGAAGACGGTCCGATTGCTGTTAGACCCCTTGCATGAGAAGAGCGATTTCTTCCGCTTCCTGCTTGTCTACCGCTTGTGGCCAGAGATGCTGGCCGACGACGTCGGACCGAACCGCCGCCATGTCATGCTGGACTTCCCGGCCGATACCCGGGCCCCGAACCATAGCCTTTTTGAACACCTGACGCAGGCGAGTGCCTTTGTCGCCTGTATGCCCCGCCCGGCCCTCCTGTTGGCTTCCATCGGACCCGTGCAATCCTTCATCTCGACGGCCCGGAAGACGGCAGACCTGCTGGCGGGTAGTTACCTGCTGTCCTATCTGACGTGGCAGGGGATTCAGGTCATCGCCCAGGACCTGGGCCCTGACCACGTCATCTTCCCCTCCCTATTCCACCTGGGTTTTTTCGACTGGTGGCTTCTTCAGCAGTTGCGAGATGTAAACCAGCCCCTGGACGAAATTCTCCGGAAACGACCCTACCCGTGGAATCGCTTGATCCGGGTGGCCAACGTTCCGAACCGCCTTTTGGCTCTGGTGCCCTGGACGGAACCCGCCAACGGATGGTCTCGACGGGTACGTGGCCAGATATCGGAACGATGGAAGACCCTCGTCTTCTGGGCCCTGCAGCGGGCCGAGGCGGCCATCTCTCGACGCACGACCCAGTCGATGGAACAGGTCATTCGGGAAATTAGGAATTCGACCCGGTCGTGGAACTGGAGCGCAGCGCCGTCGGCATTCCGGGATTGGGCCCAAAAGGCCTGGGAAGACGCCGGTTCTTACTTCCGGGTCGTCGCCCTTCAACTCCCCCTGGACTTGCAAGACTCGGCGCCCGGTGACGAGAAGCTCAGAGATCCCCAAACGCTGGACTATTTACTGAAAACCTACGAGGCGTGGGTCTCTCAGGACCCAGCGACAGAGCTCATTCGGCGGGTCGCCCAGCGCCCTCGTTACAAATCGGGCCTACCCGTCACCCTCGCTTACAGCCTGGTCCACAGCTTGCTAGAACGCTTCCATGCAGCGACCAAGGCGCAGTCTCTGGAAGTCGCACCCCGCTGGGACCTCACGGGCCGTATGTGTAGTCTCTGCGGCGAGCGGGTCGAGCTGGGAACGATTTGGGCCAAGGCCCAAGCCGAGGCCGGCACCCTGGCCGACGAGTTCACTTCCATCACCCGCGCTTCAGAAGCTAAATTCTGGACACCCATGCGGCTCCCCAGCGGGGGCTGGCCCGTCCTGGTTCGAGAAGGCGAGTACCTGTGCGGAGTCTGCTGGACGAAGCGGACCTTCCTGTATTTTCTGGATCAAGAGCTGGGCGAGGACCTTAAGGGGTTCGAATATTTCAGCCGTTTCCCCTCGACCCACGAGGTCGGTGCCTTCGCTTTCAAGCGAGATATCCTGAATCAAGCAAAAAACATTCAAGACAACGCCGACCTAAGCCAGGCTGTTCAGGCCATCGTGAAGCACTGTCAGTCTGTCCCACCGGCCTTGGAAAGCTCGGTCCGCACATGGACGGCCGAGGCCCTGTGGCGGGACGCCCAGGAAGCCGGTTTTCAGGAATTTATCCGAATCGCAGGCGAGTGGCTCACTGGGCAGGAACCAGACTGGGAGGATATGGCCCGAGAGTTCAATCTGTCCCCCCAAGACACGTCCTGGAAGGAATGGGTCCGCCAGATGGTCCAGCATGTCCAGAACTTCCAGCATCGTTGGGAACATTCTATCGGACCCTGGCCTAAGGTCCAGACCTACTACGCCCTGGTCCTGATGGATGGGGACCACATGGGTCGGTGGATCAGCGGCCGCAACAACCCCTCCATCCGGCAAGTCCTGCATCCCCGCATCGTCGAACACTTCCAAAACCAGCCGGAGCTGCGAGAGTTTTTAGAAACCCAACATCCGATGTCACCGGCGTGGCATACGGCCCTCTCCCGCCGTCTCTCCGAGTTTGCCGCTCGATACGTCCTGGAGCTCTGCACCGAAAAGCATGACGCTCAACTCATCTACGCCGGCGGCGACGACGCCCTGCTGATGACGTCCGTCCGGGACGCCCTCGACCTGGCCTATGAAATCCGCCAGACCTTTCGGGACCACGTCCTGAAGAAAGGAGACATGAGCGCCGGCATCGTCTTGGCCCACGTGAAGGCCCCCCTTTCAATTGCTCTGCAAGAGGTCCGGGCCGCCGAGCAGTCGGCGAAAGAGCGGCGCGGCCGGGGCGCCTTTGAGATCCGCATCCTGAAACGGTCTGGCGACCTCGTGACGACAGGGTTCCATTGAGAAGTCGGCAATCGGGAAGTCGGCAATAAAGGTGTCCCTCCCATAGCTAAGAAGCTCTATCAGGCCTTCTTAGCACCAGACGGCGGCCTCTCGACCCGCTTCGTGTACCGATACGCAGCCGACGTGGCTGAACTGCACAGATTCGAAGAGACGCAGATGCCCGAATCCGTTCGCCACGTGGCCGCCTCTCTCCTCAAGCTCCACTTCAAGCGCTCGGTCGATGAAAGAGTGGACGCCCAGAGGATGCAAGACTACGCGGCGCTCCTGGAGGATTTGACGGTTTTACTGAATGCAAGCCCATCCCTCCAAGACTTCGTGCACTTCCTTTTGGCCGTAGCCTTCATGGCCCGGCCTGAAGAGTCTATGTGAGGTGAGCTATGCTAAAATGGATCCTCCGCCTTCGGCTCGTGACCCCGATGGCGATGAGCGGGGCCGACCCGACGCAGGTCGAATGGCGCGCCCCATCTGTAAAGGGTTTGATTCGCTGGTGGTTCCGGGTCGCCGGCGGAAACCCAGAGGACGAAGATCGGCTGTTCGGTGCCGTCCATGGGGATAGACCCCAAGCGTCCCTTTTAAGGGTTCAAACCTTTCCCCCTCAGCCGTCTACCGACCGGTCGTCTACCAACCTCCCGGCTCCCTATTTTGGATTTTCTATTCGCATGAACCAAAGACCTATGATTCGGGCGGGGACCCCACAAGTCCGTTTTCAAGTCGAACCGTGGGTGGATGACACAGACTTGCGGCGCATTTTGGCGGCCGTCGGCCTGACCTTCTATTTAGGCAACTTCGGGACTCGGTCTCGGAAAGGCTACGGGAGCCTCATCGTCGAGGGCGTCGAGTCAGACTTAACCGGGATAGAAGGGATATTCCCTTCCATAAGTTCATCTCGAGATTTATATAGTTTATATTGTTCAATAATGAGAAAATATAGTGAATATTTACCCATACTGGGCTCACGG
>JANXAA010000276.1 GCA_025061865.1 Acidobacteriota bacterium
GACCAAGGTCTCGGTCTCCGGCCGGGGAATAAAGACGCCGGTCGGGACCACTAGGTCGGTCATGTCCCAAAATGCCCATGTTCCCACGACGTACTGGAGAGGCCATCCACTTAGCCATCGGTCCACGAGAGCCCGGAATCGGGCCTCGACCGATGGAGGGACGTCCTGTCGCAGGTCAGCCAACACGGATTCGGGCGAAGTGTGGAGGCCGTCGGCCAGCAGACGGACCAGGAGGAGAAAGGCGTGTTCCGTCGAGAAGTCGGGGAACCGCTCCCGGACCCGACGAAAGGCCTCCTGGATCAGCGTGCGGGCTTGCATCGGGGCACCTGCCCGTAGGAGTTAGGGTCGGAGCTCAGAGCCTTCGGGACTCAGGATGGGGGACTCGACGGGCCTTTTGACAGGCCTCTTCGGCTTCCGCCCAGGCTTGGGCGTAACCCGGGTCCTCAGGACTCATGCAGGTCAGGACTTGAATTCGTATATCGCAGGCCTGGATCCAGGCTTGTTGGGCTTCCGCCGTCGCCGCCTGCCCCTGAAGAGTCTGGACTTGGGTAGGCGTCATCGAGCAGGTCGGCGGGACAGCCGGGACCAGTAGGCCCTCCGGGGGCTGCAGGACATCGGGCACGAGGGGTGTCGATCCAGGCTCTGACGGTGGGAGGACCCGAATCGCTCCGTATAGGACTGCTCCACCGATGAGTAAGCTAGCCAAGCCGACCCTCATCCAGGACCTCTTCGACGTCCGCTCCAGGGCCGTCGAGACATCGGGCACTCTGGGCTCGGCCGCTGGGTCCTCCAGTACGGGGTGGGGATCTACCCGAGTCATGAAGGCCTGCAGACGGGCATTTAGGTCCCGGAGGTAATCCACGGCAGGACCTACGACAGGGGCTCGATTCCACTCCAGCCGTTTCCAAGCGGTCCAGGCGTCTAACAGGCGCCCCTGGGCCAGGGCCGATTCCATCTCAGAGCGCCATCGAGGGAAAACGACCGAGGGCTTCTCCCGCAGGGACGGCCCGGCCGGATGGGAAACTTGGGAAGACGGCCAAGTTTTAGGGTTGAGGGGCTCCAGGGGTCCGCCCGAAAAGCCCTGCACCACGCGAGACCGCTGCTCTTCGACCCAACTTTCCTGGGCCAGGCCTTGGGCGACCCAGGGGTCGAAATGCTGGAGGACTTCGTGGAACCACAGGGCGGCTTCTTCGTCTCGGTCTCGTAGGGCCTGGAATCGCCACGCTTTGATCTGATCTTCCATCTGGCGGCGGTAACCGGCGTAGTAACGATGGGGGTCCCGGAAGAACTGTCGAAGGCAGGTCTCGTCGGCCTCGAAGCTCACCTGACGGTACAGGCGGTTCAGCGAACGAGCCAGGGCCGCTAGGTCCGGTCGGCTCAGTTCCAGCAGACTCCGGACCCCGGCATCCAGTCCGCTGGGGATCCAGGGGGCTATGGCCTGTAAGGGCGTCTGCAGGGTCCATACGGACTGACCGGCTTCGTCCTGGACCCACGGCCATCGGCCCGTCAGCAGAAAATAGGCTGTCACACCGAGGCTGTAGGTGTCCCACCGACGGTCGGTCGAGCTATCAGCTTCGGGCATACCTGGAAGCCCACTCCGAGGGACTGACTCCCAGGGACACGCAAAGCCATAGGCCGACGCATATCCTGGGGCGATGACTGGTGGGACGACACGGACTTGACCGGTCTCGTCCAAGAAAAGGGTCGAAAGCCCCAGCCGGCCGTGGCTGGCTTCCCGGCGGCCTATCTCGTCCATGCGGTGATAAAACTCATGGAGTCCCCAGAGGACCTGCTCCAAGACCATGCAGGCGACAGGCCATGGGAACAGGGGGACGTGCGAAAAGAACTGATCGAGGGCTTGGAGCCGGCCCGCCTAAAAGACCACAAAACCTTCCGGTCCCTCGCGAAAGCGACCGGCCGGCCGGAGAAAGACGGAGGGCGGTAGGCCCTGCCATTGGTCTAAAAGCTCTTCGATAGACCGCTGAAAGATTTCATGAAAGTAGTCAAACCGGAGGACCCGCCAGATGTGGACGGGGATGCCCTCCTGGGCGTCGAGTGCCTCCCAGAGCTCCCCGACCGTCGTCCGTCGGTTTACCCGGCCGTCCCGGTAGCGCGTCCACGGGTTCATACCAAGATCTCAAAGAGAGCCTGAAGCCCCTGGACCTTTTGTTTATCGATGAGGCCCACCGGGGGAAGGGCCCACGTCCATTGGAAGACGGCACCCAAACCGAATCGCAGGGCTTCCTGCAAATCTTGAAGAGACATCGTCCGGTCACAAACTTCCCGGAGTGTCGTAAAAGACCGTCGGAAAAGACCTGGCCGGAAAATAGCCGTCCAGCGATCATCGAAATCCAGCAGGATCGAACCATGCTGCAGGATAGCCGAACGGCCCCACCGTTGAGCACTCCCAATCAGTTTACGACCGTCGACTGTGATTTCATAATGGGTCGTTTCCGCGAAGCAGAAGCCGTCGAGTCGGCCGGACGGCCGAGCCGGGCGTGCGATATCGGCCCTCGGCAGACCGAGTCGGTGGAGGGCCGTTTGCAGGGCTTGGCTGATGCGTTCGTAGGCCTCCAGGGGTCTGGCGACCCCCAATTGGGCCGGCGTAGCGATGACGCTGTATGTAAGCTCATGGTGATGCAGGACAGCCGCCCCGCCGGTCGGGCGCCGGACGACGTCCACACCAAGGTCCCGGCAAGCCTTCAAGTTCACGACCGTCTCGACTTCCTGATGGTAGCCCAAAGACACTGTGGGCCGGACCCACTGGTAGAACCGCACGACCGGCGGCCGGTCCGGCCCGTGGGTCTTCCACAGCCAGAAGTCCAGGGCCATGTTCCAAGCCCCGGCTTGCGGACCGTCTTGCAGGACGTACGCCGTCGGCATGGGGATGGCCTATTTCGGGCAATTGGGCAGTCGGCAGATAGGTAGATGGGTCCATGGGAGAATATGCGACCCTCCAGCGGTCAGGGGACGGCTGGAGGCAGCTGTTTCGATGCAGACCCAGCCTGTCATGCCGGCCTGAAGTGGCCCATCGTCTAGACGTCAGCGGCCTCTCAGCCGGCCAGACTATCCGTCTTGAGCGAGCGGTCTAATTACCCACTCGAAAGGGTCCGACACCGAATGCCCCGGCGGACCTTCGTGAAGACGGCCCGGCCCGTGACCCGCAGGTCTTCCGGCCATCGGCCTTCCCGGCAAGCCGTCCAGATGGCCTGCGCCAGATTGCATGCGATGACCCGTCGGAGACCGATGTAGGAGGTCGTTAACCGGGGGTTGATCTCTATCAGCCACGCTTCCCCGTCGGCCAGGACCAGGTCGACGCCGACGTAGCCCCGTAAGCCTGGGACCTGACGAATCGCGGCCTCGGCCACCTCGAAGGCCCGAACCGTCAGGGGATGCCGTAGGGGGACGACCCCGCCCCGATAGATAAAGGGGCACCCGGGGACGACCCGCTGGCCATTCAGGCTCAAGGGCTGGCTTCGGCCGTCGTCGGTTACCAAGAGCGAAACACTGGCATGATCGCCGTGGATGAGACGCTGAAGTAGAATCTCCGGGTGGCGAGTCGCCTGCGTCAGGAGTTCCTGAGCGCGAGTCAATTCCTCGG
>JANXAA010000277.1 GCA_025061865.1 Acidobacteriota bacterium
GGGATTGGCCCTCAGGAGGTCCTGCAGGGAAACCCCATGCCTTTTCGCAATTTCTGAGAGTGTATCTCCCCTTTGGACCGTATAAGTCCGTCCACCGGTCGGCCCCACGGGTCGAAGGGGACCGCCGGGACCTCGAATGCCTCTGGGGCCGTGGCCGTTAGACATTAGAGGGCCTCCTGAATCAAAGCATTACCGTACTCCTGGAAAGACTGTTGCTAATGCGGATCCCCCGTCCATCTGGGAAAAGATCCAGGGAGCGATTGATCCCCGTAGAGCGTGGGCCCGTCCCACGTCGATGCCTGTCGTCGGTACAAGATAGGGCATGACAGGGCAAGCCAAAGCCTGCGGCCTATATTCCGAAAAATGCGCCCATCGGGTTTGCATCCTGCGTCTTACGAAAACCGGGGCGACCGGTCCCAGGGTACGTCGGCGACGCCGTGGGCGGCGTTGACCCATCGGGCCAGCATGAACAATAGGTCTGACAGCCGGTTCAAATACCGCAGGACCCACTCGGGAACGGGCTCCTGCCGATGGAGGGCGACGACCCGCCGCTCGACCCGGCGGGCAACGGTCCGGGCGACGTGCAGGGCGGCACTGACGGGATGACCCCCCGGCAGGATGAAGTACTGCATCGGTCCTGTCCGTTCCTCGCAAGCGTCGATCCAGGCTTCCATCTCAGCGACTCGGTCTTCGGGAGGCGGCGGGAGCTGATGGGCGTGGGTCGCTGCCACGGCCGGGTCCATCGCCAGGTAGGACCCCAAGACGAACAGGTCATGCTGGATCTGCCGGAGGCGCTCGTCCCAGGGCAACCCGATCCCCAGGGCGACGACGTAGCCGAGCCAGGCGTTGAGCTCGTCGACACTCCCGTAGGCCTCGACTCGAACGTGGTCCTTGGGGACCCGGGTCGGCCCCATGAGTTGGGTAGCACCAGCGTCTCCTTTACGGGTGTAAATCTTCATGGGCATCTCCGGGTGGGCGAATGGCAAGTCGGCCCATGGGCCGATAGGGGTTAAGGTTCGGGAGTCAGGGGTCGACTTTTGCCTCGACTCCTCACGACCGCTCCTGACCTTAGCACCGACTTATCGGAAACACTCTATCCAGGGCCCTTCCCCGTGGAGGCGCTCGACAATCTCCCGCAGGACATCTAGGAGATATGGCGAGGGATGCAGGATGCGGGTCGGGACGGAAATGACTCGACCTGCTCGAACAGCTGTCACAGACCGCCACGCCGGCAGGGCTTCCAGATTTGCTCGGACCGATGCGTACTGATTGGCCGGGATCAGGAGGACTTCTGGGTCCCACCGGACGACGGCTTCGAGGTCGACCTGGGGCCAGGGCCGCGGGACAGCTCGTGTGACGACATCCAGGCCTGCATGTTCTAGAACTTCCAGGATAAATGAGCCCCATCCGACAGTGTAGACGGGCCGTTCCCAGAGCAAGAAAAAGGCCCGGGGCCGCCGTTTCCAGGCCGTCTTGTCGAGACACTGAGTGGTCACCGTCCATCGGTCCCACCACGCCTGCGCCCGTTCGGGGCACCCGAACACCTCGCCGAGGAGCCGCAGGTTCTCACGGACGTCCTCAATTCCCTGAGTGGCCACGACAAAGTATGGGACGCCGACTCGGTCTAGCAGGTCAGCCAAGGACTTGGGGTTATGATTCCGGTCCAGGACGACCAAGTCGGGCCGCAGAGTGACGATATATTCGGCATTCGGCGTCATGGGGCCGCCGACCCGGGGGCGGTCCTGGACTTCCGGTAGGTCGGTAAACTCGCTAACGGCGACGATGCGGTCGTTCATGCCGAGCCAGACGAGCATTTCGGCGATCGAGGGATTCATCGTCACGACCCGTTGGGGTCCACCGATCGGGACGACCACGGACCGTCCCATCCGGTCCGTCACCGTCCGGGTCGGCGCCAGGGCGATAACGAGGGAGGCGACTCCGACGAGTATTAGGCTCTTAAAGAGTGCGATCTGATGACTTCGCTGCATAATACGGCCTCCGCAGCGACCAGCCTGAGGATTAGCGGTTAAACTTTGGACGACCTGGGAAGCCATCTAAAACTCTTTCATCCTGAAGCGTCCTATCCTTGATGAGCTCTCGAATGTCTTGCAAGGCCTGGACCAGACGGGCGTTGGACGCCTCCAAACGGGGCATGACCCGGATCCACGCCGGAAGCCCAAAGGACGTACAGTCGCGAACCAAGATCCGGTATTGCCGTAGGAGGCAGTTGCGGACGAGGGTCGCATCGCCGACATGGATCAGGAAGAAGGGCGTCGTCCCGGCCAGGACCCGGAAGCCCAGGGACTGGACAGATTGACGCAGCCGGTCTCCGAGCTCCCGAAGGTTCTGAACGACCTGCCGAAGCCAAACCGAGACGGTCGGGTCTGTGAAGACGACTATGCCGGCCACTTGGGCCATCGTCCCGACACTCCAGGGGATCTGGCACCGACGCAAGGTAGTGATGATCGGCGCCGGCGCCACTGCATAACCCAGGCGTAAGCCGGCTAGGCCGTAATCCTTCGTCAGGGACCGCAGGACGACGCAATTGGCCGGTATCGGTTGCGTCCCATCCAGGAGATCGGACCCGCCGGCCAGGGCTGCGTAGGACTCGTCGATGACAAACAGCGTGTCGGGATAGCGTTGGGTCCAACGGCGTATGTCGGCACCGCTCAGTCGATGGCCGGTCGGATTATTGGGATTGCATAAGAAGGCTACGTGAGGTCGCTCACGGGCCAGGGCCCGCTCCACGGCTATCCTGTCCCATGCACCGGGGCCCTCGACGTCCTGGCGGTAGACTATGGGCCGGGCTCCCATAAGACGGGTAACCCGTTCGTATTCACCATACGTCGGTCCCCAAATCATGACCCGCCGACGCTGGGTGATATAGGCCCAGGCTACAAGCTGGATAAGCTCGGAGGCCCCATGACCGACCAGGACCTCGTCGGGTGAGACCCCTAGGGCCGTCCCGATGGCCCGGCGGAGCCGGACCGCCGAGGGGTCCGGGTAAGGACCGATGGGGACATCCTTCAGGGCCTCCTGGACCATCGGGGGTGGCCCCCAGGGATTTACACCCGTACTGAAGTCCAGGAGGTTCTCGGGCTCGAGACCTTGACGCTCCAGCTCGGCCTCATCGATCCCGCCGTGGGCGACCCATGGTAGACGCTCGACCACTCGTCTCGCTCGGAGAGTCATCCCCCAGCTCCTAAGAGTGCTCCGATGGAGGGCCTTAGGGATAGGAACCCTGCCAAGACGACCGTTCCCAGTCCGACGATCCGTCTGAAGACGGTTAGACTCCGGTCGATATCGTCTACCCGAGGCCACGGAAACTCGGCGCCCAAAGTGTAGTGGCCGATCTTTTCCAGGCGGACGCCCAGAATGCCGGCCATGGCGCTCATCGGATGGCCCGCATTGGGACTGGCCGTCTTGCAGGCGTCTCGACGCCAAACCCGACACCCGACCGTCCATCCGCGGCCGATGCCCCAGCCGACTAGCAAGATAAGGCCGGCCGTTAAGCGAGCCGGGAGCCAGTTCATGAGGTCGTCCAGGCGGGCGGCTGTCTTCCCGAGCCATTCATAGACGGCGTCTCGGTAGCCCCACATG
>JANXAA010000278.1 GCA_025061865.1 Acidobacteriota bacterium
TCGGCCCACCGATGATCGCCTACCTGCTCGTCACGCGGGACTTCCCGCGGGCCTACCGGTGGGGCCGGCGACTCCTCCGAGGGGGCCTTCGGTTAGCCGGGATTCGCGTCGAGGTCACCTTTCGGGCGGACCTACCGGACCCACCCGTGCTGTTTGTGGCGAATCACCAGAGTCTCCTGGACCCACCCATCCTGCTGGCGTATCTCCCCCACGACGTGCGGGTCTTCCCGAAGGTCCAGTTGTTTCGGGTCCCCATCATGGGGACGTTGATGCGCATCGCCGGGTTCGTGCCCATCGACCGGGAGCGGCCGGAGGTCGCCCGACGGGAACTCCGAAAGGCCCTGGACCGTTTACGCCAGCAGGTCAGCTTTCTTATATTCCCGGAGGGGACCCGGAGCCCGACGGGTCGCCTGCAGGCGTTTCGGCGGGGCGGTTTCGTACTGGCCATCGAAGCCAGCGTGCCTATCGTGCCGGTCAGTCTCTGGGGGACTTATGAGGCGCTTCCGAAGGGTGCATGGCGGATCTGCCCGGGACCGGTCTGGGTCGTCGTCCATCCAGCGGTTTCGACGCAGGGCCTCACGATAGACGACCGGCATGCCCTCAGCGCTCGGGTGTGGGAGCAAATTCGGGAAGCCCTTCCCGAAGGACGGGAAGCGCAGGCATCTCCACCCGTGGAGACGCACAAGCCTTCTGGCCTGCCATAACACGAGGTGAAGGATGGAACGACGGGACGCGTGGGTCGCCCCTGGCCTGTTGTTCCTCGCCACGACGGTATGGGCTTGTACGTTTCCGCTTTATAAGGTCCTTCTGACCGTCTGGACACCCGTACAAGTTCAGTTCTGGCGGTATGCTTTAGGAACCCTCTGGATGTGCCTCCTGGGGCGTCTCCAATTCCAGGCACGAGGCCCTCGGGACGTCGGACGGGGCCTCCTTATCGGCTTGGTCCTCTGGGGCGGCTTCACGGCCCAGGTCTATGGGATTCGTCACACGACGGCCTCGAAGGCAGCCTTCCTGACTGCCCTGCTGATCCTGTTCGGCCCCCTGCTTTACTTCGGGATGGCTCACCTGCATATCCAGGGGGCAATCCGGCGGGTGCCCCGAATGTACGGTCTCTACTGGGGCCTGGCCTTGGCAGGGGTCGCCCTCCTGACCCTGCGGGATTGGACGTGGGATTGGAATCGGGGGGACACCTTCTCCGTGATGGCCGCCCTGGCGTTTGCCCTCCAGATGGTCCTGGTCGACCGGTGGGTCGACCCGACGGAGGGCCGCTGGTACGCTTTCCTGCAGATCGCCGCTGTAGCCTTAGGGACGGCCCTGTGGGCCCTGATCTTTGGGGAGCCTCTTATTGCCGACGCGAACCCCCCGTGGGTCTGGATGACGGCTGGGGCCCTTGGGTTGCTTCCCTCCTGGCTGGCCTTCGAGTGGCAGATGCGGGCCCAGCCCCGACTTCAGACGCCGGTCGCCAGCTTCATCTACGCGATGGAACCCCTGGAGGCAGCCCTCCTGTCGTGGGTCCTCCTGGGGGAGCGCCTGACAGCTAGCCAGTGGTTGGGCGGATGCCTCATCGTAAGCGCCTTGCTGGGGACGTCCCTTCGATGGGCCGAGGGGGATAAGGTAGGGAGGTAAGAGCCACCTATCAGGATTGCCCCATGTGCATCTGGTAAAGGGGAAAATTTTTCGCTTTCCCCTACCCCGGGGGCGCAGAAGGCGACATCGCCATGACGGGCGGTATTCCGAGCAGATTGGGTGCCGCCTTTTAAGCCGCAGGGGTGAATCCGGAGGATGGCCGACAGCATGTCGGCCACCCCCCAGTAAGGACAGAGACCTGCGCTTACCTTGCTCCGTCAGGGTACCTGAAAGGCTAAGTCATCCCGGTCGTTGTAGGATCCGGCGGTGCAGGCGGAGGCACTCCCGCCATAGCGCTCCTGGACGCGGACAGCGTGGAGACCCGAGACGTTCGCCAGGGTCATCGTCACCGAGAAAGTCCTGGCCTGACCGCTGACGGTGCACTGGAGACCCGTCGCCACGGCCGTCCAGACCGGGCTACTGGCGTTAGACGTGTAGTAGATGTCTACGTAATCGGTGGTCCCCCAGCACCATACGGTGGCGTCGATGCGAACCTGCTTGCCGGGGCCCAGGGCCGTCCCGTCAGTCGTCTGGACGACGATGCGGTCGACACTCTCATCGACGTGGTAGCTACCGCTGGTGCCATCGGCACAAGAGTTGTTGATGGTGTTGGGCTGGTTCAGCTCAGCCTTGCCGGCGATGGTGTCCCGACTATCGACAAGGCTCCCCGTGTCGCATCCACAAAGGCCCGACGCCCCACACTTGGGTGCCCTCAGCGTGGCATCGTAGGTCGCCCCCGCCGGCGTGCAGCCGCTGACCGTCGTGAAGCTCCAGGTGGCGCTCCAGCCCCCGGCGCCACAGGAATTGACAGCCCGGGCCCGCCAATAGTAAGTCGTGGCGGGGCTCAGGGCCGGCGAGACCGTCCACTGACTGGCCGTCAGGCCTGTCTGGGACCGGACGACGGTGGCACAAGCACTGTCGCTACAGACTTGCACATCGTAGGAAGTCGCCCCGGTCACGTCGCTCCAGTCCAACGTCGGGGTCGTCGACACGCCAGTCGCCCCGTTGGCCGGGCCGACCAGAGTCGGGGTCCCCGGCACGGTGCAACTGGAGTTCGGCGTTACGCATACGCACGTGCTGGCCGGACCGAAGCAGGCGTTAGAAGACCCGACGGCCATGACGACATAGCAGTATTGACGGCCGTTGGCGACCTCCGTGTCCGTGAAGCTCGTGGACGTCACCGTGCCGATAAGAGTCTTGCCGAGGTTACAGCCGGCGTGGCCCTCGGTCCGGAAGACCCAGTATTTGGCCGCATTTGTCACAGAAGTCCACGAAAGACTGACCTGATAGTCGCCCGGCGTCGCCGTCAGGGACGGAGCGCTCGTGGGGCCCGTCGAGCAACCGCTATTCTGGGGCCTCGGCGTCGAGCAGGCGATGTTGTGCCGGTTGAAGGCCGCATAGATGGCCGTCATGTGGGGCGTCCCGTCGTTGAGGTTCCCGTTGTCGTCGTCGGCCGCCAGCCACTGCATGTAACCGTTGGTGGCCCCACAGCCGTCCGAGGTGTTGTTCGTACAGCTACAGGCATGCCACGTCCCGACATTGCCGCTTCCCTGGTAGAAGAGTTTGTTCCCAATGATGAAAGCCGTATTGGCATCAAAGTTAAAGGGCGAACCCTGATATCCCCGAAGGTCCCGTGCGACCAAGTCCCAGGCGGCCTGCCGGACGGGGGCCGCCGCGCAATGGACTTGCCGCCCGCAAGGACCCGTCCCGGAGCTACACTTCGGGCAGACGAAGTTCTGGGGCGTGTCTGGCGTGTGGTCGGCATGCTTGTCCCAGTCGGCGTCCCGGACGCCCGAGCAGTCCAAGGCACAGTGGGCCGACCCGACCTGGGCCTCGTTAACGTTGTAGCCCGTCCCGTCCGCCGTCTGGCCACAGCCCTGGTTGGACGTCCAGAAGAATCCGTACCCGACGCAGGAAGTCTGCAAGCGATAGATAGCAGCGA
>JANXAA010000279.1 GCA_025061865.1 Acidobacteriota bacterium
CTCCTTCGCCATCGGTCTCGCGTCGTGCTGGTCGCCGAACCCGACGGCCCAGTCCAGGGCCTCATCACCCGGATGGACCTCCTACGGGCCCGCTACGATTGGCTCCAGTTAAGTGCCGTACACCTGGCGCGACCGGCCGGACCCGCCATGAACTATTGGCGCCGTCTCGAAAATCTGTGCCCGCCTGCATGGATCGCCTACTTTCGGGAAATCGGTGAAATCGCTGAGGCCCAAGGGTGGCAGGCCTACTTAGTCGGCGGAGTCGCCCGCGACGTCGTGATGAACCAAGTCCCCCAAGACATCGACGTCGTCGTCGAGGGCCCGGCGATCCGACTGGCCCAAACGTGGGCCGAGCGCCACAACGCCCGGGTCCATCCTTACGAGCAGTTTGGGACAGCCGTCGTAATCCTCCCCGACGGCCTGCGAATTGACTTTGCCACAGCCCGGACGGAGACTTACGACTACCCCGGGGCCCCGCCCCGGGTCGAGGTCGGGACGCTCCTCCGGCAAGACCTGTACCGCCGAGACTTCACGATCAATGCCATGGCCCTGACGTTGAATCCGCCGGAGCGGGGCCTGCTCGTCGACCCCTTCGGGGGCCTGCGGGACATCCATGACGGTCTCATCCGCGTGATCCACTCTCTTAGTTTCTTTGAAGACCCGGCCCGCCTCTTGCGGGCCATCCGATTTGCGGCTCGCTATGGCTTCCAGTTGAGCCCTGAGACGCAGCATCTATTCGAGAAGGCCCGGGACGCCGGTGTCCTCGAGCGGCTGCCGGGCCCCCGCAAGGGCCTGGAACTTCGGTACCTCCTGTCCGAGCCCGCCATCTTGGAGGTCTTCCGCCGAATGACGGAGGCCCAGCTCTGGCCCCACCTGCATCCCCGGTGGCACTGGCGTACCACCGACCTGGAAGAGATCCGTCGGGCCACCGAGGTGTTTGACTGGTGGCGGGTCACGGTCGGGACTGAGCTACCGGACGCCTGGACGTTTTGGGCCCTGGTCGCCCTCCAGCACCTGCCGGCCGAGGACCGAGAGACAGTCCTCCGGGAGTACCAGTGGCCCCAGGAAGTCTACCGCCTCGTCGTGGAAGGACGGGACCTGCTCCGACAATTTCAAACCTGGTACCACCGGACGCCCTCGGCGACGCCCGGCGAAGTGGCCCTCCGGTGGCGAGATTGGCCCCTCTGGCTCGTCCTGTTCCTGATGGCCATCAGCGACGAGCCCCTCCGGGGCTACGCCCGCCGGTACCTGACCGAGTGGCGGACCCTCCGACCGCTCCTGACCGGCGATGACCTCCGTCAGATGGGCCTCGAACCCGGACCTGCCTTTCGGGAAATCCTGGACCGCCTGTGGGTCGCTCAGGTCGACGGCCAGGTCCGGGACCCGACCGAGGCCCGGGCCTGGGTCACTCGCTATGTTAACTCGGCGATTCGGCCATTGGGGAATCCGGTAGTTCGACGACCCAGGAACACAGGTCCTTAGTTTCTCTATTAGGAGCCGTCGATGCATTAGCCCGAGCAGATTCCCGACGAGTCCCCCTTTAGTAATTCGTTGAGGGCCAGACTGCCCGACTGCCAAATTCCCGATTACCTTTAGATAGATCGGCATGGCCGTCATCCATCAGTTCACGCCGGTCCTGTCGTATGGGGATGCCATCAGCGACTCCATCTTGGAGCTCCAGTCTATCCTTCGGTCGGCTGGCCACGAGTCGGAGGTCTTCGTCGAGCAGGCTCATCCAAAGGTCGCCCACCTATGCCATCCTTTCGTGCGGTACCGGCCAGCCCCGGACCACTTTCAGATCCTCCACTTCTCCATCGGGTCGGACATCAACGTCTTCGTGGGGCTCAGCCCCGGCCGGAAGGTCCTCGTCTACCATAACATCACGCCCCATACGTACTTCGAGCAGGTCTATCCCCTCCTGGCCGCCCAATGCCTCTTGGGACGGTACCAGCTCCGCCTGTTTCGGGACGCCTGCGTCCTGGCCTTGGCCGACTCAGAGTTCAACCGCCGCGAGCTGGATGCCTACGGTATTGCTCCCAATGCCGTCTTCCCGATACCCGTGCGCTTCGAAAAGTTTGACCGTGCGTCCACCCGGCAAGACCTAATGGACTTGTACCGAGATGGACGGACCAATTGGCTATTCGTCGGACGAGTCATCCCTAACAAGCGGGTCGATGCCCTGATTCGGGCTTTCGGGGTGTATCAGCGATATTACAATCCCCGAAGCCGCCTGATCATCGCGGGGACGACTCATGGATTTGAGCGCTACCGGATGAGGTTGTTCGACCTGATCCGGGCGCTGAGGCTCTCCGACGTCATCCTGACAGACCACGTGGCGCTGGACGAGTTGGTCACTTTGTATCGGCTGGCCGACGTATTCGTCACCCTGAGCGAGCATGAGGGCTTCTGCGTCCCCCTCCTGGAAGCCATGCACGGACGGGTCCCCATCGTGGCCTATGCCGCCGGGGCCGTGCCGGAGACCCTGCGGGGCGGCGGCGTCGCCCTCCAAACCCAGGACCCCTACGTCGTCGCCGAGACTGTTCACACCTTGATGACCAACGACCGCCTGCGGGCCCGCGTGTTGCAAAACCAGGACCGGGCACTACAGTATTATGCCCGTTACCCTTACGCGGACATGTTTCTGCGATACATCAACGCCGTGATATGAACGTTGGGTCCCGACGGATCGTCCAGCTCGTCCCGGCCTTTCATCAGGAAGACGCCATCGGCCAGCATATCCGGACGATTCATGACTCCTTTCAGGCCGTCGGATGGGAGGCCCACATCGTCGCCCTCCACGCCGACCCGGCCCTTCAGTCGGTCGTCACGCCGTGGGCACCGGACCTGGCCCAGCGGTGGACCGGTTCCGTGTGGGTCCTCCACTATGCCCTGCCGTCGGTCCTGACCGAGTTCTTCAAGCAGGCTCCCGGCCGGCGGGTCCTCGTGTACCACAACATCACGCCGCCCGAATACTTCCTCCCCTGGTCCGCCGAGCTGGCCTTCCTGGCCCAGGCCGGCCGTCGGGAACTCGAGGGCCTGCGGGCCTTTGTGGATTGGGCTATCGCTGATTCCCACTTCAACGCCGAGGAGCTCCGGGCCATGGGCTACAACGCCGTCGACGTCATGCCCATCTTGGTCGACTGGAGCCGCTACCCAGCCCCGTCGCCCTTGGCCGCCTCGACGTATATCGACCCCTTCTATGACTACTGGCTGTTCGTCGGTCGGGTCGTCCCCAATAAGAAGGTCGAGGCCCTCATTCGGCTCGTCTTCTGGTACCGCAAGTTCTACCGGAGCTCGACCCGCCTGTTGGTCGTCGGCAAGCTGAACAACACGCCCCGGTACGTCCAGTGGCTTTACGAGCTCCGGGCGGCCCTCCACCTGACGGCCCAGGACCTAGCCTTCCTGGGACCCCTGCCCTATGAGGACTTGGCCGCTTGCTACGCCCGGGCGAGTCTATTCATCACGCTGAGCGATCATGAGGGCTTCTGCCTCCCCGTTTTGGAGGCCATGCACTACGGGACCCCCGTCGTGGCCTACGCCGCCGGGGCCCTCCCGGAGACGGTCG
>JANXAA010000027.1:0-6837 GCA_025061865.1 Acidobacteriota bacterium
CCCGCCTCCTATGAGGAGGGCGGTGTCGTCAAGAGTTCCAGAAAGCTCTGGAGCGTCGTCAGCTTGCGCTCGGACTGCGTATACAGGCGGGCGCTGAAGATGGCCGTCGCCGCATGACCGGCCAGCAGGGAAAACAACTCGTGGTCCAGGGCCGAAAAGCTATCCTTCTGTACGAACAACATTTAGATAGCGATGACGCCGATGACCCGTTCCTTGATCTTGAGCGGAATACACACGAGGGGATGGTGAAAATCGATGACCGGCCCGGGCCGGACGACTTGGTTGATGTAAAAGGGCTCGCCCGTCTTAGCGACCCGCCCCAGGATGCCCTCGCCGACCTGGACCCTCAGGCCCAGGACGTCGTCCATCCCCTCGTGGGCGACCAAGTGCAAATGGTTATCCCGCTCGTCCAGGAGGAAGATACCAAATACCTCAGCTCCGATGAGATTGATGATGATCTCCTTGACAATCCGGAGGACTTCCTGAAAGTCCAGGGTCGAGTGAAGTTGATAGCTGGCCACGTAAAGATTGGCCAAATTGTTGTTTTGCTCCTCGATTTCGGCATACCGCTGAGCGAAATCCTTATTTTCAGCCTCGATTTCCCGGTACTTGGCCTCCAGAAACTGCTTCTCCCGTTCCAGCTCGACGATGCGTTGACGTAGATACTCGACCTCTTTGCGGAATCTTTCGAGGGTCGGCCCCGCCGGCTGTTGGCTCTGGAGGACGGCGACCTGGTACCGGAGGCGTTCGTTCTCCCGCAAGAGCTCTTCAACGAATGCTCTTGTCTGGTTAAAGATCTGGGAGAATTCCTGGCTTCGCCGGAATAGAGTGTCCTCGAGATTCCGCTCTGCGGGTCCCTTCGTTTCGGGCGTGCCCTTCTTGGGGTCCTGCCCCATGCCTACCTCCCCCCAAGATTCTACGCATGCTAATGCAAAGTAGTCTCCCCCTCCATGGAGTCGACCAGACCCGTACGATTTCGAAATTCGGGGTCGGGTCTTGGGTCTCAGGAGGGTCTTGATTCTGACTTCTGAAGGCGCCGAACCCGTCTACCGAGTATCATCGGGGTAGAGATCCACCTCCATCCATCGGAACGCTACCATTAATGACGGCGTCCCAAGCACCCAACACCAGCAATTATGCATGCACTGTTCCCCTCTTCCAAGCACTCCCTTCGGGATCTTGGATGGCCGGTCCCGACTCGATCTTCAACGATAATCCCAGCCGTCGGACCCGTCAAGGGGCTGACACCCTGACCCATCCGTCACTTGCACGGTGCGACCCCTGATGAAGTCATGGGTGGAGGTCCCCGGTCCCGGGGGCCAGGTCCTGGGAAGAGGGGACCCCAAACCATAGACTTGCCGTGGAAGGTCCTCGAACCTGTCTGAAACCATAGCCTGTAGTCCGTAGTCCCGGTCTCCCTTCCTGGACCCGATATCCGACCCCTAGGCGCTCATCTTGCATCTTGTGTCCCGCATCCCGCATCATAACCGATTGAAGGGTTTAGCTATGAGTCGGCGAGCCGTTTTCAACCTCCATCGGGTCCCTCCGGACGCGCGGGTCGTCCTCCGTCTGTACACGCATTGTCCCATATGTCAGCGGTACTGGGACGCCGTGGCCTGGGAGGGGTCGGCCGCCCATCTGCAGACTGGCCAGTTCGTCGATGCGTCGGTCCCCACCTTTGAGTGTTGCTGTCAGTCATTTCGGCCCCATTATTTTAAAATCCTATGGATGGACCGATTGATCGCGGTCGGTCCCCTGTCTATGCTAATCAGAGGGCCAGCGAGATGAATAGGGGGCTGAATTTAGACCGTTCAGCCTCGGCGCCATTTCTGGCTTGACGCCGTCACGACGCTTGCTCATCGTGTCTCTTGGGTGCTGGTCAAGGCCGCTCGGATGTCATTCTCCACGGACTGAGCGACCCTAAGGCATTGGGTAGAAAGAGCCGATGCCCACGCGTATCGTTGTATGTCCGTCTTGCGGGCGGAAGGCTCGCTTCCAAGAGGAGCCTTACCAAGGCCATCGAGTCCTGATTCGATGCCGACAGTGTACGTACGAGTGGTGGGTCGAAGTCGGACTTGAAGTGGACGTGACGTCGGGCGCGGTGCCCGACGCGGCCATCCAGCAAGCCCGACGACTAGCCCGCTTCATCGTCAACGAAATCCGATATTACCATCAGGACTTTATCCAGAAAGCCCAGACTCGCCAGGAAATCTTAGAAGAGTTAAAAGACGACCTGTCTTTGGCCCGGACGCATTATCTGTCTCGCATTCCGCCTGAGCTCCAGTCGGAGGGGCCGACACTGTTCCAAGAGGCCCTCCAAGAGATCCTGCTGGAGGGCAAGAAGTAGGTCCGGGGAGTAGGTGTAGAGTGAAGGGGACGACGGACCCCGGGGACATTCGAGTCCCTCGTCTCGATACGGGGCCCACCGAGCCTCCACAGTGGGTCTATAGCTCGCAGTCTGTGGTCTTTTCCGCCCGGCATCGACTCCTAACGCCTAATATGTACCGATGGGCCTATCAAATCTTGAGTTACGTGGTCGCCCCGTTTTATGGTCTTGGCCTGGGATGGTCCGTCCGGCGGCATATCGCCCCGAGTCGGTACGTCCGGCTTCGGCTTCAGGGGCCTCCGGTCGAGCTGAGCGCCCGACCCCGGGGTCAACCCCTCTTGTGGCTTCACGCTGTGTCCGTCGGCGAGGTCTTGACAGCCATTCCCCTGTTGCAGGCCTGGTTAGAACGGCATCCCGACTGGACGGTCCTGCTGACGACGGCCACGCCGACGGGTCATGCCGTCGCCCGGCGCCACTGGTCAGGCGCCGTCGCTTACTTGCCGTTAGACCTGGCTCCGGTCGTGCGCCGCTGGATGAACCGGCTCCAGCCGACTCTGGTCGGGACGGTCGAGACGGAGATATGGCCGAACCTTTTCTGGCAGGCCCGAGATCGAAGCGTCCCTGTAGCCATCGTGAACGGTCGGATTTCCGACCAAGCTTTCCGCCGGTACGGGTGGGCCAGGCCCTTCATGCGGTGGGTGCTAGACGCCGTTCAGTGTGTGTGCGTGCAGTCGGACCGGCAGGCGGAACGTTTTCGCCGCCTGGGGGTTCGGCCGGAGACCCTTCATGTGACGGGGAATCTCAAGTTTGACGCCGTGATTCGGCGGATGGCCCTGGCGCGGGTGCCCGACTGGCTGGACCGATGGCGGGCCGGGCGGCCCCTAGTCGTATTCGGCAGTTGGACGGCGCCCGAGTGGTCCCTCTTGCGGGATGTGGTCGTGACCCTGGTCCGGCAGGCTCCCGAGGCCCGCTTTTTGGTAGCTCCCCGGCATATCGAGGTCGCCGCTGAATGGGCCGACACCTGGCGGGCGCAAGGCCTCCCAGTCGGGCGCCGGACGGTCTGGCAAGGGGAAGATTGGACGGTGATGATCCTGGATACGCTGGGGGAACTGGCGGCTTGTTATGGAGGGGCAGCCGTGGCCGTCGTCGGAGGAAGCTTTCACCCCAGTCAGGCTGGTCATAATCCCATCGAGCCAGCCTGGTGGGGTGTCCCCGTCGTCATCGGACCGTTTCATCGGGACTTCCTCGATGTCATCGAGACCTTTCAGGCCGGCGGCGGGATTCAGGTCTTACCGACGGGAACGGTCGAAGCCCTTCAGACTTACGTGGGGAACCTGCTCCGGGAGCCGGCACATCAGGCCGCCTGGGGCCAGCAGGCCCGCCGGGTCGTCCTCCAGCAAGGGGGCGCCCTGGACCGGACTCTCACTTGTCTCGAGGCCCTCGTCAGGCTCGGCGGATAGGAAAGGTCCGATGAAAACGCTGAGGATTGTGCCGGTGTCCAGCGCCCAAACTAAAAGGAGGAATCGCTATGAGCGCTCATCCGCCCGAAGCAAGCGGAAGCCTGCACCCCTATCTTCCCAGCTACGGACTCATCTGCCCACCGACCTATCTCTGCCTACCGGCCGGCCTGCCCGTTGCTGGACAATGCCCAGCGGATGGCCTCGCCCATCTGGTCGTGGATGAGGCCGTTACTGGCCAGAAGCTCCCCGTCGTAGATCGACGTCGGCTGAAGGGCGAAGTCGGTCCAACGACCGCCGGCTTCTTGCAAGATGAGGACACCGGCGGCTATGTCCCACGGCGACAAGTCCTCCTCCCAGAAACCGTCCAAGCGGCCGGCGGCCACGTAGCACAAGTCTAAAGCCGCCGCCCCGGCCCGACGAATCCCCATGGCCGCGTAAAGAAACCCCCGAAATATCTGGAGTGTCCGGTCCATGCGTTCGTAGATCTGATGCGTGAAGCCGGTCCCTAAGAGGGCTTCGTTGAGGGCGCGGACCGAGGAGACTCGGATGGGCCGTCCATTAAGGAAAGCCCCCATCCCGGTCCCGGCCCAGAAGCACTCCCGCTTGATGGGGTCGTAGACGACGCCCAGGACGACATGGCCCTCGTATTCCAAGGCCAACGAAATCGCAAAGTGAGGAAACCTATGGATGAAATTACTCGTCCCGTCGATGGGGTCCAAGATCCATCGAGTCTTGCTGTGGGCCGGTCCCAAGAGGCCAGATTCTTCCGTCAGGACCTGGGCCTTCGGGTCCTTCTCGAAGATTCGCCGGACGATCGTCTCCTCGACGACCCGGTCAAGACGGGTGACCGGATGCCGTCGGTCCTCGTCTTTCCACTCCATCGGGACGGGACCGTCAGATTGGCCCCACGCCTGTCGAAGTTGACGGCCGACCTGCCGGACGAGACGAATAGCCCACCGGAGACGGGGTCGAATCCACGTCGGGTCCATGACCGAATCCTTTAGAGCCCAGGTGCCAGGTCCCGGGTAGGCAAGCGAAGAGGGATTTTAAAGGATGCCGCCCCTTACGGCCCAAATCTCGACGGCGTCTCTGGGTCCAGCGACTGCGGCCTTTCTAACGAGGACCTGAGACCCGTCAATCGATCCTCTTCTATCAATTCGCCCCGCAGGCTGTGGGGGCCAGCCTCGGTGATGCGCACCCAGGCGAACCGACCCAGCCATCGAGACGGGTCCGCCGGGACGTTCACGACACGGTTGTGCGTCGTCCGGCCTTCCAATTCCTCGGGCCGCCTCTTCGAGGGCCCCTCGAAGAGGACTTCCTGAAGGCTTCCCAGGAAGGCCCGGTGCTTCCGGAGCTGGATCTCCTCCTGGAGGGCCTGTAGACGGACGATACGGTCGGTCTTCACCTCGTCGGAGACGGGGTCGCCGAACTTCCAAGCCGCTGTGAAGGGGCGGGGTGAATACTTGAAGCTGAACATATGGTCGTACTCAACGAGGCGGACGACCCAGAGCGTCTCTTGGAAGTCTTCTTCTGTCTCGCCGGGGAAGCCGACGATAATGTCCGTCCCGATGGCGATGTCGGGGATAGCCCGCCGGAGCTTCTCGACCTTCTCGAGGTACTCCTCTTGCGTGTATGTCCGGCGCATTGCCCGCAGGATACGGTCTGAGCCGGCCTGCAGGGGGAGATGGATGTGACGACAAATCTTCGGATAGTCCCGCATCGTCTCGATGAGCTCGTCGGTCACGTCCGAGGGATGGGGCGATACGAAGCGGATGCGCCGGATGCCTTCGATGTCGTGGATCATCCGGAGTAGGGCGGCGAACGTCACGTCCTCCCACCGATAGGAGTTGACTGTCTGTCCGAGGAGGACGACCTCCTGGTAGCCGGCCTCGGCCAAGGCTTGGACCTCTGCCAAGATGTCCCGGGGCGGCCGGTAGGTCTCCCGACCGCGGGTAAAGGGAACGATGCAGAAGGTACAGAACTTGTCGCAGCCTTCCATGATGGTGACATAACCGACGACGAGCGAGCGCCGGTAGATGGCCAATTGATCGAAGGCCGGTCGCTGACGGGGTCGGGACAGGGACGCGACGTGCCGTTCGCCCTGAACGACCCGGCGGAGGAGCTCCGGGAGTTCGGGAATGTTCCGAGGCCCGAAGACGACGTCCACGTGGGGCGCCTGCCGGAAGATGCGCTCACCCTCCTGCTGGGCCAGACACCCGCAAACGGCGATGACCATGTGCGGCCGTCGCCGCTTGACAAGCCTCAACTTCCCGAGTTCCGAGAACACCTTCTGACCGGCCTTTTCCCGGACACTACACGTGTTAAGGATGATGACATCGGCAGCCTCCGGCTCGGCGACGGCTTGGAGGCCCATCTGCTGAAGGAGGCTCGCCATCTTCTCCGAGTCGTGCTCGTTCATTTGGCATCCGTACGTATAGATACAGAACCGACCCGATAGATGGGGAAGACTCGTCGGGGTCGGGGCGGTCATCGCCCGTCCGACCGTCGGTGTCGGTACCGTCGGCAGGAAGACTGCCATGGCTCACCTCTGCGGGGTTTCGGGTCTCAGGTTAAAGATAGGCATCGAGTCTTGGATGTCCGGTCCGGGAAAAAGGGACTCCCGACCACAAACCTGTATCTTAAGAATCTTAAGGCGGGTACCGGTCGACCAAGGCGGACCCGACGGGCACGTTTTTGGAATATCGACTGCGGGCCCTGGCCCGTGCTGACTTCCATCTAACCAATCCGTCTATCGGTGTAGGCCCTGGCCTGCAGGCTCCGCTCAAAACAGGCCTACCGGGCCGGCAAGGTCTGGGGGTTTCTTGGGACCCGGGAGCTGGCACCTCGGACCTCGGTCCCGTCACTGGGACTCGACTCGGTACGAGGATCGGGCCCGTCGGAGCAACCAGCCCAGGCGGGCGATAGGACCGCTGAGGACATAAGCGGTCGACCCAGCCCACAACGTCCAGTGGGGATAGCTCAGGGCTAGGGCCAGGATGAGGGCAACGGTCGACAGCGTCGCCAGGGGCCACCGTTGATAGGCCTCTAAGC
>JANXAA010000027.1:6847-12872 GCA_025061865.1 Acidobacteriota bacterium
GGTACCGGACCCGTGAGACCATCAGGGCGGCCAACACCCCCATTAGGACCAGGGGCCCCAGCACGAGGGGCGAACCGGGCGAGGGTCGGGGAAATGCCAATGTCGTCGTCACGCCCAAGGCGGCCGCCCCTGGACTCGGCAAACCGACGAAAAATCGGGGGTCGCTCGTCAGAGAGATCAAGTTGAAGCGGGCCAGCCGCAAAGCCGTGCAGGCCGTATAAAACAGGACCATCGCCACGGCGAAGGACCGGGCGACCGGCACGGCCGATGCCGCCCCCGTCCAGCGGTAGAGCAAAATCGCCGGGACGACCCCGAAGGACACCAGGTCTGCCAGGGAATCTAACTGCAGACCCAACTCTGAGGTCTGCCGGGTCGTGCGGGCGACCCATCCATCCAAGCCGTCCAAGACGACGGCGACGACGATCATCCAAGCGGCTTGTTGGAGCCGCCCGTGAAGGACGCTTAGTAAGGCCATCATACCCAGCGAGAGGTTTCCTAAGGTCAATAGACCTGGCAAGAGGCCAACGCCCCGTCGGAGGGGAAATCGATGCCGCCGGAGGAAATTACGTCTCGATCCCTGATAGGAGTTTCGGATCTTTCTCGGCCGCATATCCACCTCGCGCGATCGGGGTCTCCCCGGCCCGGACCCGTTGGCCGACCCGGACCGTCGGGATAACGCCAGCCGGCAGGACGACATCGACCCGGGAGCCTAGCAGGATCATCCCGACCGATTGGCCCCGGTCGACCCACTGGCCCGGCCGGACCCACCGACGAATCCGGCGGGCCAAGACGCCTGCCGTCTGGGTCAGCCGCCACGGCTGGCCACCCGACACAATGTATGTATGAACCTGTTCGTTGACCCGGGGGGCGTCCGGTCGAAAAGCCGGTCGAAAACGACCCCGTTGCCCGACCTGCGCCGTTACCACGCCCGAAAAGGGAGCCCGGTTGACGTGCACGTCCCAGACCTGCATGAAGATCCCGACCCGGTGACCTCCGTCGGGCTGAGCCTCCCAGCCAACGACGCGACCGTCTGCAGGAGCGACCCACAAGTCCGGCTCCGGCGGGGGGCGCCGGACCGGATGCCGACAGAAGAAGGCCCACCCGACAGCCCCGAGACTTACGGGGACCCACCCCCATATACCACCCCCTACAGCCATAAAGACAAGGCCTAAGACCGCTAAGATCCCCAAGCCGGCCCACCCTTCCGGCGCTAAACGCATAAGGCACTTCCCCCATCTTTTAGTGTTGGGCGCTGGATGTTCGGTGTCGGGCCAAGCGACCCAGACCCCTTCTGAAAAGCAGGTTTACCCCCTCTTGGGACACGGTTACCACCCACCCCGTGAGGTCTGAGTTCTAGGGCCTGTAGCCCCGAGTCCTTAGATGTCTAACCTCCAGCACCCAGGACCTAACACCGCAGATTACGTGTGTTCTCGGCGGTACATGATGATCAGGGCGTACATCCGGTCCTTGATGAATAGCTTGCGTTTTTTGATCTGGCGTTCCTCTTCTTCCTCATCGGGAGTTAGGTAGCGTTTCTCCGTCAACTCCTGGAGTCGCCGCTCCAGACGCTGGTGCTCTTCATAAAGGTCTCGGAATTCAGCGTTTTCCCGTAAGAGGATGTCCCGGATCTCCTCGTCTTTCAACATAGCCCCCTCCGTCCGTCAGGCCGGCCTTGCGTATCGGAAAACCCGACTTGCCGTCGGGTCCCCAGTCGCTATTATACACCTCAGGCCTTTCGGTTTCACCCGCCGGTCGGGCGTGGCTCAGTACTCCCTACAGGGTGTACACTGCCCTTAGAAGTCGACGGACCCCCAGGTCTCTCGCTTTCTGGCCTTGACCGTTGCGCTGTCCTTGGGCGGCGGCTTAAGACATCGGGACGAAGGGTCGCGGTCCCGTAAACTTCTCGATTTCTGACCCCCGGAAACAGTGAATCCGGAAATCCGCTCCGCTGAGGGAGTCTTCATCGAGTGCTACGACGAAGACGGTTTACGTATCCGCCGGGACACGCTCCCCTGTACGAACAAATGCTGGGTCCAGGCTGGTGACTCGAAGGATTTCGGGCCCATCGTGCCCTCCCTGGGGCGGCGGACACCTACCGGGTCCGAGACGTTTTCTACCAGTCGCTATGAACTGGAGTCCCCGCCTTTCGGAGAACTGACCCATCAGCGGAGGCAAGCTTGGTGTGACGGACCTAACATGCCTCATAGGAAGCAGATTGACCTCCAAGGGTCGATAGGTCAGGCATCCTGCATCTTGCATCCTGTATTCCGCATCTTGTATCTTGCATCCTAAGCTTTTCATGAGGGGTCCCCATGGAAGCACTTTGGCCAGTCATCCACAGTACCTACCCCCGGGTCGGGGATTCTCCCGGTGAGCAGAAGCTCCGGCGTGCCATCGCCGCCTGGGAGCAGAGGCAGATCAGTGACGAAGAGCTCCGGCAGGTCGAGGACGAGGTCGCTCGACAGGTCATTGCCGAGCAGGAGCAGGCCGGGCTGGCTGTCGTCAGCGACGGGCTGGTCCGTTGGTACTGTCCCTTTTCCCACCTGGCCCGGAAGCTGGCGAACGTCCAGATCGACGGGCTTTTGCGGTACTTCGATACGAACTTTTACTTCCGCCAGCCCGTCGTGTCGGGTCCGATCCAGTGGCGGGAGCCTATTCTCCTCCACGAATTCACTGTCGCCCAAGCGGCGGCGACCCGACCCGTGAAGATCGTCCTGACAGGGCCCTACACGATGGCCCGCTATTCCATCGTGCAAACGCCCCTCTATCAGGGACGCCTCGAGCGGTTGGCGGAGGACTATGCCGTGGCCTGGGCTATGGAGGTCCGTCAGCTCGTGCAGGCGGGTCTGATGTGGCTTCAGGTCGAGGAGCCGGCCTTGCTGCACGCCCCGCAAGACGCCTCTATCGTCGCCGCCGCTCTCGAGATCCTCGCCGAGGTTACGGGCCCGGCGAAGATCGCCCTGGCCTTATACTGGGGCGACATCAAGCCCCTGTGGCCCCGAATCCAACGATGGCCCGTCGACATGCTGATCTTGGACTTCGTGTATAGTCCCCTCCTGCTGGACGTCATCGCCGCCGAGGGGTCGGCCCGACCCCTGGGCTTGGGTCTCCTCGACGGTCGGAATACTAGACTCGAGGACTCAGCCGACATCCTTCGGCAACTTGACCGCCTGGCGCCCCGTCTAAAAGGCACGCACCACCTCACGACGTCTTGTGGCGTGGAACTCCTCCCCCGGGACCGGGCCCGAGCCAAGATCGAACGGGTCGCCTGTATCGCTCAATCCTTCACCGGAGGTCGCTGATGAGTCGGGCAAAACTGAAGGCCCTGGGTTTCGACTTGCCCCTGCTTCCCACGACAGCCGTCGGGAGCTATCCGAAGCCGCCCGAGTTGATGGAGGCTCGGATTCAGTTCCAACGGGGTGCCATCTCCCGGGAACGTTTAGAGGACTTAGAACGCCGGGCGACGGAGTTCTGGATTCGCACTCAAGAGGCCCTGGGCGTCGACGTCCTCGTCGACGGCGAGATGTACCGGGGTGACATGGTCGCTTATTTCGCCGAACAGCTGTCGGGCTTTGAGATCGGCGGCCTCGTGCGGTCTTACGGGAATCGGTATTACCACAAGCCTATCATCGTGGGGTCTGTCGAGTGGCCGGGGCCGATGACGGTCCGGTGGTGGCGGTTCGCCCAGGCCCTGACGGACCGACCCGTCAAGGGGATGCTGACCGGGCCGTATACGATGATGGACTGGTCGTTCAACGAGTACTATCCCGACCGGAAGAGCGCGGCCCTCGCCCTGGCCCGAGTCATCCATCGGGAGGTCGAGGCCCTTATCGAGGCGGGCGCCCGCATTATCCAAATCGACGAGCCGGCCACGTCTGTCCGGCCTGACGAGCTCCCCATCATGGTCGAGGCTATGGAAGTCGTCTTGGACGGCTTGCAGGACCAAGCTTACTTCATCACCCATATGTGCTACGGGAACTTCGAGGCCGTCTATCCTGACATGCTGAAGAGCCCCGTCGACAACTTTGACCTCGAGATGAGCAACAGCGGCCTGGACATGCTGGAGCAATTTCGTCAGTATCCCTACACGAAGGACATCAGTGTCGGCGTCGTAGACGTCCACAGCCACATCATCGAGGACGTCGACACAGTCGAACAGCGTATCCGGGCCGCCTTGGAGGTCCTGCGACCCGAGCAGGTATGGGTCGACCCCGACTGCGGCCTGAAGACACGCCAAGTCGACGAGGCCATCGGTAAGCTTCGGGTCATCGTCGAGGCGACCCGTCGGGTCCGGCAGGGCTTCCCGACTTCGGGATAAGACCCGCCCTTCATCCATCGGGCACAGGCAGGCCGGCCAATTGAAGAGCCCACTCGGCCGCCGTATCCGCCAGGGCCTCCTGCCGGAGGTGGCGCTGAAATACGGCGACCAGACGTGCAATCATCTCGGCCGAGATCTCGAAGTTGCGGCTCGTGATGTGCTCGACGTTCAGGCCCAGGGGGACGCTGATACGTTCAGCCGTGACGAAATCGAGGATTTCCTGCAAGACCCGCTCGGCGACCCGGATCGAGCGCCAAGCCACGCCAAGCCAGCCCTGCAGGAGCTCCTGCTCCACGTGGGGAGGAATCTCGACGCCCAGCCATTTCAGGAACTGCACGTCGCCGGAGGACGAGACCGGCGCAAAACTCAAAAAGACCCGACGGGGAGGGATGCCCTCGGCCTGACAGCGGGCCATATAGTCTTGCAGGAGCTTCTGCATGCTGACGGGCTCGTACAGGACTTGACTCGTGAAGAATTGAAGCCCCCGCCGGGCCTTCTGAATCAGCCGGGCCGGTTCATCCCGCTCGGGGTCCGGCTTTCGGCGAGTGGGGATCGTAATGCCCCCGAGGAAGAAGTCGGTCGGTCGGATGGGGGGCTTCGACGAATCAAAGGGCCATCGGCCCCGATTCAGGTGTTCAGTAATCCATTCCGCTGTCTCCAAGACCGAGGGGCCCGGATAGCGAATCTGACTGGACTCTCCGCCGACCAAGATGAGGTTCTCGATCTGAAATTCGTGGTAGGTCCGGACTAGCCACCGGAGCTGAGCCTCCCGGGGTGCGTACACGATGCATCGGTTGATGACGACGTCTACATGAGGCGGGAGGACCTTGCGGACCCAGCGGACGAATTCTCGAGGCTCCATCTTGGGTACAAAGGCCTGGGGCCGCTGGGGCTCCCGACTGCTCTCGGGCCGGACTTCCGGGATGTTGAGGGCGTCGATGGGGACCGGTAGACTGGCGATGAACTCCGCGACGCACTCGACGACGGCCTCGATTTCCCGCGGCGTGGCGTCCCGGGGTGGCGGGATCAGTTCATAAAAGACGATACACGGACCGTTGCGTTGATTCCGTTCACGCAGGCGCATCGGGTGACCTCTCGGCCCGACGAGGACGGGACCAGGAACACGGGGGTTGAATGGATGGGGACTCCCGTCATGACCTTTAGGGGGTCTCCCGATCTCCAAGCCCCACTTACTAAGGCAGGGTCTATGGGGTGCAGGGGAAACCCCTGCGTGTCTACAGACCCCTTCTATGTGTACGAGTCGCAACTTGGGTTATTGTATCATTATGGCGCTTCCGACTTGGATTTTCAAGCCGACGAGCAGGTCACGGACCAGGGGTAGGCAGATGGGCGGGTAGGGGCCCTGAGGGGGTCTGAAGGGCAAGGGAAGACTTTAGTCTGGGGATCCCGGGGATGACGGCTGTCCGAAAGTCCAGGCCTCGGCCTGAACCGTATAGCCAAGGATGAGGCTCACCTGCCTCGCTGGGCCGATGCGCGATTCCGGTCTACCGGAACGGGCCTACCTGGATCTTCTAAGGAAGTCCTCAGGGGGTATCTCCCTACCTGCTTATCTGCCCTCTGCCGATTGGTCCATCTGCTCAATTGGGGGGCGAAAGCCGATGCAGCGGGACACCCTGGAAACGATGCGGATGCATGATGCCGAATATGGCTTCATGTACGCCCTTGAAGACGATTACTGGTGGTACC
>JANXAA010000280.1 GCA_025061865.1 Acidobacteriota bacterium
CCCGGTCGGCTACGGGCTGAAGGATGGCCTGTTTCTCCCGCAGGGATTCGATTTCCTGGTCGATCCGGGCCCGTTCCTCGGCCTGCCAGCGGGCTTCCAGGTCCGCTGGCAGGGTCACCGCCGGCAGGGGCTTCAGGCCGAGGGGCGGCCATAGGGTGCCCCGGCACTGGAGCACGAGAGGTTGGCCTTCGATGAAGGTATAGCCCGTCAGGAGAGGGTCCGCCACGACGTCCATCTGCTGATCTTGGACGACCCGCCGGACGACTTCGGGGAACCAGTCGCGGAGACGCTCCTCCAGACTCTTATGAAGGACTCGCCGGATGAGTTCGACCGGCGCCCGGCCAGGGCGATAGCCCGCCATGGGGACGATCCGTCGGAGCTCCCGAGCGTACTCGTTGAGCTTGGCGTCGACCTCTGGCCAGGGCACTGTGATGAAGAGCTGAAAATGAAAGTCGTCTTGGACCTTCAGCTCGTGGGTATACGATGTCTGAACGGCTTCAGCCATCGGAAACGCTCCTCCTTCGGCGCAAAGACGGGACCTGCGTCCTGTCGGAAGTGGAGTGGCAAGACGTGCGCCTCGGTCTTTGGCACCGCCTCCCCTCTCTCGGCCTGGGGGGCCTATACGTCCGAACCCGGCAAGCCGAGCTCCCCAAGCACCTTCCGTATTTTAAACTCCCTGACATGCCATGCAACCTTCCTATACGATACGAACCCATGGTGCGACCTTTGAGAGGGTCCTCGAAAATCCCAACCCCGCTTGTCAGAGCGGGGTCGATGGGATGCGGCCCAAGGTCCCAGGGCCCCCGAAACCATCCCAAACCCGCTCGCTAAGGCTTTGCCCAGATAGGTCTTCTCTCGGGTTCCCCACTGACCCAGCCTCGTCCGCAGGCCGTCGACCGACCGGATCTAGATGCATGGTGGCGCAGGCCTCGGGCCTATGAGTCCGTAGGCCGCCTCCAGCTTTTGCGGACGGAGGACCGGAGACCGGCGATGGGCACCGGTCTCTGGCCAGGTCGCCAGCGGACCCCGGGTGTCCTCACCCCTGGAGGGTCAGGAGAACACAAACGACACAATGAAAATCAGACAAGGCCCCCGCAGGGTCGTCCGGATACGGAATACGGGAGCGACCCGTGCCCACCTCCAGATCCCATCGATGTCCTGTAGGTCGCAACTTGCAGGGATGTCAAGCAGTCGGCGGTTGCATCGGCAGCCGAACAGGTGTAACTTAGTGGCCTGGGGTGACGGGATTGACCGTCGTCGGGGTGACCCGGCGTTACCCTCTATCCCGAGGGCGTCCCACTATACCGGAGGATGGAGGCCTTTCCTTGCGCGGCCGACGAATATGGGTCAGTCTGTGGACACTGGGATGGCTGATAGGGACTGTCCCGGCCGTGTGCGGGACCTCGGTGTGGACCTGTGGGCATCTCAGGGCCGAGGTGGATCCGCATGTCTGCTGTGAGACGCCTGCCGTAGGCTTCTGTCCCGATGTCCTAAGGACTCCGACGGACCCCTCACCCGTAGGTCCTTGCCACTCTTCTGTACCAGCGGCCCCGGGCGGTGCCTGCTTGGAACCCTCACCGGCTTCGTTGACTCCATCTTTAGGAAAGTCTACCGGCCCCTCGGATTCCCTCGACCGGGCCCGTATGGCTATCCCCGTGAACGGCACGGGGTCGTTCCCCCATGGACCCTGGTCCTACGCCGATAGCCTGAGTTGGGCCCAGACGGTCTCTATCTCCCCGTACCGCCTTGCTTGCCAACTCCGCTGTTGATCCTCTCGACCCATCGAATCCCTCGTTGGGGTCCTGCAGGGGGTAGAGTCCACCTGCCTGATGCCCTCTCATACTTCGTGCAGGATAGGGTGCAAGCCCGACCTTGCACGCCCGAATTCAAACAAGCCCATTGAGCTTGCACCGAGGGAATTCGACCGGTCTACACCTACCGACCTGCCTATCTGTTTACCGTCCGAACTGCCTTATCGACCCACTGCCCTAGCGGCCTTATAACGGAGTCGACACTTATGATCCGAAGAGCTTTCGTTATTATCGCTTTCCTGACGAGCTTGACTCTCGGCAGCGAGGCGACGTCTCAGACTACGCCGAGTCCGGCTGACCTCCTGACCTCCCTGGTCGAGGAGCTTCGGGCCCAGAACCCGATACTCCGGCAACTTCGGTATGAGATGGCGGCCGCCCAGCAGAGGATCGATCCGGCGGGGACACTTCCCAATCCGACAGTCACTGTCGGCGGGATGAGTGTCCGCCGGCCTGTGCCGGGTGCTGAGTTAGGTCGAGAAGAGATGGCTCAGCAGGGGATTAGCCTCGTGCAGGGTCTCCCCTTCCCCGGCAAGCTCCGACTGAGTCAGGAAGTCGCCCGTCAGGAGGTCGCCGTCCGGGCGGCTCGTCTCCGGGCCGTCGAGGTCGAGCTCATCCGTCAGCTCAAGGATCGGTACTACGAGCTGGCTTTCCTGGAGCGGTGGCGGGAGGTCCTTCTCCAGAGCCAGCGCGTCCTCCAGGTCCTCCAAGCGGGTGCCCAGGCCCTGTATGTGACAGGGCAGGAAAGCCAGCAGAGCGTCTTACGGGTTCAGTCGGAACTGACCCGGCTTCAGTCAGAACTCTTGGACCTGGAGCGGATGCGGGGCGAGGTCATCGCCCAATTCAATGCCCTCTTGGGACGGAATCCTGGGCGTCCCTGGATGGTCCCGGTCGAGCTCCCGCCGCCGGTGACTGGGAGGGCCGTCGCCTTGGAAGACGACCCGGAGCTTCTGCCGCCCGAGACGACCCTCTACGAGTGGGCCCAAGCCCGGAATCCGGCCCTTCAGGAGGTTCGGGCCATGTTGGAGCGGGACGACCGGATGGTCGCCCGGATGCGGCGAGATCTATACCCGGACCTGGTGTTGATGGCCGGTTACTTCAATCGGGGGGGCCTGCCACCGCTATATGAAATCCGCATCGGCCTGGAGCTACCCGTCTTCTTCCGGCGGAAGGAGATGCCCCGCATCGAGGAGGCCCTCCAGATGAAGGCCGCCGACGAGGCCCTGCTGCAAGCCCGCTGGCTCGACGTGTCCCAACAGATCCGGGAGACCTACCTGCAGGCCAGGACAGCCGCTCAGGTGTGGCGCCTCTATCAATCGACGCTCCTGCCCCAGCTTCGGACGACCCTCGACAGCGGCCTGGCGACGTACCGGGTCGGCAAGCTGGCGTTCGTTCAGGTCCTAGAGACCTGGCAGGCCCTTCTGGCGGCCGAGGTCGAGACGGCCCGTCAGTTGAAGGCCTTCCATCAGGCCCGGGTCCGGCTGGAAGCCCTGGTAGGCAGTTGGGCCGATGGGCCGATAGGCAGATAGAGGGGCGGGGGCTATCGTACGGGGGCTTACCTCAGGAAGCGTCCGGGGTAGCCGCATCAGGATGGGGTGCACCGCGGATGCCGTGTCCGCACCCCACCTGCCCCTATGTCCCACTGTCTACTTACCCATTGGCCGGGTTCCTGAATTACCGAATACCCGCACTGCGGGCTTCGGAGAAGAAGGTCATGCAGATACGACGGTGGGTATACGGACTCGTCGGATT
>JANXAA010000281.1 GCA_025061865.1 Acidobacteriota bacterium
CTTATTTTCTGCTTCGAGTCCCCCCCACCGCACACCCAGTACCCATCCCCCTTTTGACGCCGTCCTCCACTTGGCGGCCCGAGCCGGTGTGCGGCCGTCGGTCCTCGACCCGTGGGCGTACTACGAGACGAACGTGACAGGGACCCTCAACCTGCTGGAGGCATGTCGGGTGGCCGCCGTGCGCACGTTTATCCTGGCCTCTACGTCGAGCCTCTACGGGGTTCGGAACCCGCTTCCCTTCCGGGAGGAGGCTGACACGGACGGCCCGCTGTCCCCCTACGCGGCCTCTAAGAAGGCCGCCGAGACGTTGTGTTATACCTATCACTACTTGCACGGCCTCAACGTGGCCGTCCTGCGGTACTTCACCGTCTATGGCCCAGCCGGTCGGCCCGACATGAGTCCCTTCCGGTTCGTTCAGTGGGTCGTGGAGGGCCGTCCTGTCGTCCTATATGGGGATGGCCGCCAACAGCGGGACTTCACTTACGTAGACGACATCGCCCGGGGGACCCTCGCCGCCCTGGCCTTCCTGGGTTCCGCAAATTCTGATTCGCCATCTACCATTGGAAATCCGAAATTCGAAATTATCAACATGGGTTCCGACCGGCCCGTCCCCCTGATGGAGGTCCTCCGCCTCGTCGAACGGCTGGTCGGCCGGCCAGCCCGGGTCGAGTATCGGCCCCCGCACCCGGCGGACATGCCGACGACTTGGGCGGACATCACAAAGGCCCGTCGCCTCCTGGGGTGGGCGCCGGAATTGTCTCTGGAAGAGGGCTTCCGCCGACTGGTCGATTGGTACATGGCCTGCCGGGCGTGGGCTCGCGACATTACGCCGGGGCCGGTGTGAGGAAGCGAGGGGGTGACGGAGTGAAGACGTGACGAGAGAAGTCCTGGGTGTCAGGGACAAAGACCGTGGTCCCAGGCCTACGGAATGGGCAGGGATCGCTTCGTTATGATGAAGGATGGTGCAGGCTCTCGGCCCGGGGACCGCTGGTGCCGGTCGAGTCAGGATGGGTTTGAAACCCGCCTCAGCCGGTTACCGTCCGGCAGGCGTCGGCCTATCAGCCCAAGACGGGGCCGGGGTTTGTGGCGGAAGGAGATTGGGTTAGAATGAAGACTGGTGTTAACTCTTGAGTGTTCAGGAGTGGGTGGAAGAGACTACGAACTACTCTCCCGAAATAGGTCCGTGGTCTTTTACACCGAACTCTCTACACCAACACCGTTTTTAGGGACCGGCGCGTAGGGGGGGACTCATGATTCCGTCTCGAGAGTTATTGAGTGAGGAAAATCGGAGGTATGTCGAGCGGGCCCGAGAAGTGGCTGAAAAGTACGTCCTCCCGAGGGCGGCCGAGTGGGACCGCACGGGCGAGTACCCTTGGGCGGCCATCGAGGCCCTCCGCGAATACGACCTGATGGGGGTCTGGATTCCTAAGGAATACGGGGGCCATGAGGCCGGCCTCCTGAACCTCTGTCTGGTCGTCGAGGAGCTGTCCCGGGTGTGCGGGGCCGTCGGTGTCGCTTACATGGTCAATGCCCTGGGGTCGTTTCCCATCATCCTGGGTGGGACAGAGGCGCAAAAGCGTCGATACCTGCCGGCCATCGCCCGGGGTGAGAAGCTCATCGCTTTCTGTCTGTCCGAGTACGGGGCCGGGTCAGACGCCGGGAGCCTTAAGACGCAGGCCGTCCGGGACAGAGACGCCTATGTGATCACCGGCGACAAGAAGTGGACGACGAACGCCGACGCTGCCTCGATTTACACCGTTTATGCGACGACGGACCCCGAGAAGGGCACGCGAGGGATCAGCGCCTTCATCGTCGAAAAAGGTATGGACGGATTCATCATCGGCAAGAAAGAAGACAAAATGGGCATTCGGGCGGTGCCTGTCCACGAGACCCATTTTCGGGCCTGCCGGGTGCCCAAGGAAAATCTCTTGGGGGAGCAGGAAGGCACCGGGTTTTACAACGCGATGATGACCCTCGACCGGGCGCGACCGGGTGTGGCGGCTCAGGCTGTCGGTCTGGCCCAGGGGGCCTTCGAGTTGGCCGCTGAGTGGGTCTCCAAGCGAGTCCAGTTCGGTCAGCCCCTGATCGCTCAGGAGGCCGTCCAGTTCATGCTGGCCGATATGGCGACGGCCATCGAGGCGGCCCGCCAGTTGGTCTATGCGGCAGCCCAGGCGGCTGACCAGGACCTCAAGACGCTGAGTGTGCTGTCGGCCATGTGCAAGGTCTTTGCCTCAGACGTCGCCATGCGGGTGGCGACGGACGCCGTCCAGCTCTTGGGGGGGTACGGCTATGTCCGGGAGTACATGGTCGAGAAGTACATGCGAGATGCCAAGATTACCCAGATTTACGAGGGCACAAACCAGATCCAGCGGCTCGTCATCGCCCGGCACATCGTCCGATGGATGTCGGGCCGGGACGGCCTCCTCAGCGAGTTCCTCAACGTCACGGGTGCCCGGAAGCCTGAAAACTTACGGAGTGGTGAATGGATACCCCTCTGACCCGTCCACCGGGATCGGTCGAAGAGCGCATCCGTCGGGTCCAGCATGAGTACAAGGTCCTTTGGACCTACTACCAGACGGCCCAGAGCCTCCTGCGGACCCTCTTGAAGCTCCGCCGTCTGGAGGACATCGGCCTGGACCAGGTCTACCAACAACTGCAGGCCCTTGAGCAGATGACGGACCGACCGCCTGAGCTAATCGAGCCTGTTCTTCAGTCTTTAGAGGCCCAACTCCAGCGGGCGCACTACATCCTGGCCCAGTTCGACTCGAACATCTCACCGGGCGTCACCCGGCGGTACATCGAACGACTCGAGTCCTTCGACGACCGCTTCCTGGTCTACCTCATCCAGTTCCTGCTCGGCAAGTACCCGATGACTCAAGACGACTGGGACAAGGTCGACCTCCTCCTGACCAAGTTAGCCATCGTGCGGAATCCCAAGATGGACCAGTACGATCTCCGGCCGGAGAGTCGCCTCCTTCAGCTCCGGGCCCAGATCACGCAGTACTATCCCATGCCGTACACGCCCGTCGAGCGGATCCACGATCTCATCGCCGAAGCCGACGCCATCGCCGCCGAGGTCCGCAAGGTCACGAGCTATCAAGACCTGATGGAGTGGGGTCTGCTGGCTCGCATCCGGGAGTTTAAAAAGAGTGTCCAGCACCTCATGCTGCATGCTCAGCTCATGATTCCCTTCCTGCGGTTGAACCTGGTGACGAAGAAGAAGTTCACCGTCCTGTATCACCAGGAAATCGAACGGATTCAGGCCTCGATCCGTCTTCTGGAGAAGACGGCGCCGCCGGTGGAAGCCGTCAGCGCCGAGGGACTTGCGACCGAGGCGGAGCAGGTCAGTGAAATACCGCCGCAGGTCCCGGCCGGGACGGTCGCCCTCGAGAGCGAGGAGTTCGTTCAGGTCCTGGCCAGCCTCGAGAAGCGGATGGAGACCATCGCCGAGATGCTGGGAAGCGCCCTTCGTTCAGGTACGCCGTCGCCTCTCCCTCCGTCGACCCTCGTCGAGGTCCCCCCGGCCGTCGTCGGGGCCG
>JANXAA010000282.1 GCA_025061865.1 Acidobacteriota bacterium
GGGACCGTATTCAGAAACTCCCCCCGCTCGCCGCCGTCGAAGGAGACGGCGATGCCACCATCGTTGCCGTTGATAATACGGCGGGGATCCTGGGGGTCGATCCATAAGGCGTGGTGGTCGACATGGATCGAGGGAGCGACACGCCGCAAGGTCCGACCGCCGTCGATAGAGACATGGAGTTGGATGGCCAACGTGAAGATGCGGTTCTCATTCCGGGGGTCGACCCGAAGATCGGTGTAGTAGAAACCCCGGTCGACGGCCCGCCACTCCTTGCTGACCAGTCGCCACGTTTCGCCCCGGTCGTCCGAACGATAGATCGTGCCTTCCTTGGACTCTAGGACGGCATAGACGACGTTCGGATGACTGGGAGCGACCTTCACACCGACGCGGCCGACGAGCTTGGGCAGGCCGTTCGTGAGTCGTTTCCACGTGCGGCCACCGTCGACAGACTTGAAGAGACCCCCTTTCTCGCTTCCACTCTGATGCGTCCATGGCTTCCGTTGGAAGGTCCACATACCCGCATACAGGATGTTGGGGTTGGAGGGATCCATCTCCAAGTCCGAGGCCCCCGTCGTATCGTCCACGTAGAGGACCTTTTGCCAGGTCTTGCCGCCGTCAGTCGTCATGAAAACGCCCCGCTCGGGGTGGGGGCCGAAGACATGGCCGATGGCCGCCACGTAAGCGACGTCGGGATTCGTCGGGTGCAGGATAATCCGGGCGACGTGCCGGGAGTCAGGCAGGCCTAAATACTGCCACGTCTTCCCCCCATCGGTCGTCCGATAAATGCCGTTGCCGAAAGAGACGGTATTCCGGGGATTGTTTTCGCCCGTCCCGACCCAGACGACGTCGGGGTTCCGGGGGTCGACGGCGATATCGCCAATCGAATGCACGGGCTGGTCGTCAAAGATAGGCGTCCATGTGATGCCGCCGTCGGTCGTCCTCCATAGGCCGCTAGAGGCCGTTCCGACATAGATGATGTAGGGATTGCCCGGGACGCCCTCGATGTCGGTGATGCGGCCGCCCATAATGGCCGGACCGATAGAACGCCAGGTAACGTTCTGGAAGATAGCCGGGTCGACTTTCCCGGGACGAGGCACCTGCGAAAAGGGGACTCCCACTAGCAGGCCGACCAGGCCGCCGAAGATCGAAAAAGTTCGCCCGAGACCTGTTCGACGCATGCGCCACTCCTTCTGGCTAGGGTAGACCCAGGCCGAGCGTAGGCATACCCCTAGACGTGCTCGTTCATGACAATGACATGGATCGCAGCACCAAGGGATTCGAATCACCCAGCGAACGCCCAGCGCCCAAGGCCTCACGCTCGTCTCATTTTAACGGATGCCCGACCGGCCAGGTTCCCTCGGCACGTTAACCGACCCCGGTCTATGACGTTTATAAAGGATGCGGGGGCAATCGGCAGGATGCAAGGCATGGATAATCCCAAAGACGGACGAGGACCCGGACGAATCTTGGTGGCCGACCCGTCCGGCCGACGGTCCCGACGACCGACCGTCTTAGCGTTCTATCAGGGAGACGCCCATGGAGTGGACTGAGCTGATCGCAAGTACCCTAGCCCTGATGATCCCTATCCTGGCGATTTTGGGTGGACTTGCCACGGCCATCTTGGTCACATGGATGCGGATCCGCCAGCGGAGGGCGGAACTGGAGACGCGAACCCAAATCTACAATCGTCTCATCGAGAAGTATGGTTCGGCCTCGGAGCTGACCGAGTTTCTCAAGACTCAGGAGGGTCGAGCGTTCCTGCAAGGCCTCGCCATGCGGCCGGCCGAACGTCCGACGACGGTCCTCCGGTGGATTCGAACCGGCTTGATCTTGACCTTCCTGGGTCTGGCCTTCATGTTGGCAGTATGGTGGTCCATCCTTGATGAAGAACGGGGTGCAGCGTTTGTCGGGATTATCCTGATAGCGCTGGGCATTGCCTTCTTCTTAGGCGCTTGGGTCACGTACTGGCTGGGCCGTCGTCTTAAAGAGCCGAATGGCCGTTCCCCAGAAAAGGAAGCCTGACTCGAATCCCCCCAGGGAAATGAAAGCAGCCAGATAGCCGGGTCTCAAACGGTACCGGGTAGTCAGGGCTTCCTGCTCGACAACCAAAGATCTATGACCCTGGCCATTTTGTCGTCAGGTAGCCTAGGGTCGGTAGCGTGGCGACCGAGGGAGTGCTCGTGAATGATCGACTCGATTCAAGTCCAGCCCGGCCCTGGGATGAGGCTTGGTTTACCGATTTCTACGAAGCTACAGCGCCGGCCCTCGGGCGATACCTCCTCCGGGTGATGGGTGACCCGGCGACGGTCGACGATTTAATTCAGGAGGCGTACTTGCGGCTCCTCCGGGCCTCTCTCCCGGAGATGGACGAGGCGGCCCTACGATCGTACCTCTTCCAGACGGCGACCCACCTGGTGTACGATCACTGGCGACGGACCCGTCGGGAACGTAGGACCCTCGAACGTCTGCGGGACGAGGCCGTCCCTGCGAGACCTTGGTCCCCAGAGGCGACCGACGTGATGACTGTCTTCCACCGGCTTTCAGTCCGGGAACGGACTCTCCTGTGGCTGGCGCACGTCGAAGGGTATGACCATCGGGAGATCGCCCGCATCGTAGGCGTCAGGGAACGAAGCGTGCGGGTCCTCTTGTTTCGAGCCCGTCGCAAGATGGCCCGTCTCTTACGCGAACGGCGGACAGCAAATGGCGCATAGCGAGTGGCGAATCGTGCTTTGCCCAGCTGGACCTGGGGCATCGGATTGTCAGGTGGCCAGGGCCGGGGACTGGGATCGGCTTTTCCCAGACCCTCGACCCCAGATCCCTGACCCCGGATAGCCCAGCACCCAACATCCAAGACCTAACGCCCAACGCCCGAGTCGATACATTAGACTGAGGCGGGGCGGGCCTCAGGCCTGGGGATCTTAGGCCTCCCGGCTTGTGGACTGGCCCCACCACCTCTAAAATTCAAGTCGACCTAACAGGAACTTATGAAGAGGCGAACCTGTGCTTATGAAGGCGCTGTGAGCCGAGCGGCCCGGACGGACCGGTGGGACGAAGCCCTGCGGGTCCACGTGGCAAGCTGTGGCGTCTGTCGGGACATCGTCGCCGTGACCCGGGCCTTGCAGACCCTGGCCTGGACACCGACGTCTGCGGACGTCCGACGACCTGACCCGGGCCTCATCTGGTGGAAGGCTCAGCTTTTGAAGGACTTGGCGATCACGCCTCCGCGGGTCGGTACCCTCTTCTACTTACAAGACTTCCTGCAATACGCGGTTTACTTCTTCTTGGCTGCTCCGTGGGTCATCGGCCTGGGGCTCTACGGTCCGACCTGGCAGAGTGAATTCGTCCGCCTTTGGATGACCCACGTCGAGGGCCTCGACTTTCCCTTCGCTGAGGCTATTTGGCGGTCCCTGGCCCTGACCGTATGGGGCCTCGGTCTCAGCCTTCTGGGTATAGCCCTGGCCTGGACCCTGGGCTGCTTCCCGACGGAGGACCGATAGGAAGGCCGATGGGTAGGTCCGGCGTAGGGACA
>JANXAA010000283.1 GCA_025061865.1 Acidobacteriota bacterium
ATCGATCCCTCGGATAACCCAAACGACGGCGTCTAGGTTCCGCCTGGTATTGTCTGCAGGCCCACTAGAGACGAGGACCTAAAGCCCGAAGGGTCGGAGACGGAAAACCGAAGACGGGAACCGACCCCGATTCCCCAGTCCTCAGCCCCTATCGTCGGTCCCCGCCCCCGGTCGACGGAGCCAAGTGAGACTCAGAAGGTTTTGGGAACCCCATTTAGCGAGCGTAATTCTGGGGACACCATGGGGAGGTCGTCCTGTAGGTTTGCCTCCACCTACCGATTCGCCAGACTCCCAATTCTCGAACGTCCAAAACTCACTCGACGTGGTAGTTGGGCGTCTCCTTCGTGATGATGACGTCGTGGACGTGACTTTCTCGGTAGCCGGCCCACGTCACGCGCACGAAGCGGGTCTGGGTCTGCAGTTCGGCCAGGGTCGCACAGCCGCAATAACCCATGCCAGACCGCAGGCCCCCGACGAGTTGGGCCAGGACTTGAGCGACTGTCCCGCGGTAGGGGACGCGGCCCTCCACGCCCTCAGGGACGATCTTAGCCGTATCGGGCGTCTCGTCTTGGCCATAGCGGTCCCGGCCGAGGCCCTGGGCCAGGACGCCCAGGGAGCCCATCCCGCGGTAGACCTTGTAGGAGCGGCCTTGGTAGAGGATGAGTTCGCCCGGGCTCTCGTCGGTCCCGGCCAAGAGGTTTCCCAGCATGACGGCGTCGGCCCCGGCGGCGATGGCCTTCGTGATGTCGCCCGAGTAGCGGATCCCGCCGTCGGCGATGATGGGCACGCCAGCGTCTCGAGCGACGGAGGCAACCCGTAGGACGGCCGTGACCTGGGGCACGCCGACGCCGGTGACGACCCGAGTCGTGCAAATGCTTCCAGGCCCAATGCCGACCTTCAGGCCGTCGGCGCCGTAGCGGATGAGGTCCCGGGCAGCTTCCTCCGTGGCAATGTTGCCGACGACGACGTCGACTTCCGGATCCCGGGACTTCAGGTATCGGAGCGTGTCGATAACCCGCTGGCTATGACCGTGGGCCGTGTCGATGACCAAGAGGTCAACCTCTGCCTCGATGAGGGCAGCCGCTCGCTCGGGAGCGTCTTGGACGCCGACGGCCGCCGCCACTCGCAAGCGACCCTGGGCGTCCTTAACGGCCAGGGGGTACTGGGCCGTCTTCTTGATGTCCTTGGCCGTAATGAGGCCCCGCAGGCGGTTCTGTTCGTCCACGAGGGGAAGTTTTTCGATGCGGTGGCGTTGGAGGATGGCTTGAGCCTCCTCCAGGGTGATTCCTTCAGGGGCCGTGATCAGGCGCTCCCGGGGCGTCATGACGTCCCGGACCAGCCGTGTCCGGACCGTCTCAAATTGCAAGTCCCGCGTCGTGACGATACCCATCAGGTACCCGTTGCGGACGACGGGGATCCCGGAGATCCCATGCCGGGCCATCAAGTCCAGAGCCTGATGCACCGGGGCATCCGGTTCGATCGTGATGGGTTCCCGGACGATCCAACTCTCGTAGCGCTTGACCCGCTGGACCTCCTGGACCTGCCGTTCGATCGTCATATTTCGGTGAATGACGCCGAGTCCGCCATTCTGGGCCATCGCCACGGCCATACGAGCCTCGGTGACCGTATCCATGGCGGCGCTCACGATGGGGATGTTCAAACGCAGATGGCGGGACACATGCGTCGACACATCCGTCTCTTGGGGCATGACCTGAGAAGCCCGGGGTTCCAGGAACACATCGTCAAACGTCAGACCCTCGACGATTTCCTTAGTAAACGGCATGGCGACCTTCTCCGATGATCGGAGGATGCAGGATGCAGGCTAAGGCAGCACGCTGAAACCCGGCGCCTGGGACCCGGCACCTTATCTTGCATCTTGCCTCGTCCTTCAAATTAAGGGCGGGCTCGAGCCGGAGTCCATCGCTGTCCGGAACATGGCTTGGGTCAGGATCTCGGAGACCTGGTGAATCTGATCGATGGCTTCTTGGAGCTGGCTCAAGTTCCCCGAATGGAGAGCGGACTGGACTCGCTGGAAAACGGCCTGGACGGTGCTCCGTTCACTCTCGTCCAAATGGTTTTCAAACTGGGAGTATACCTTCCGGCTGTTCTCCAACAGGTCGGCCAGCTCTTTTTTGTACTTCTCGACTTGCTGGGCCTGCTTGCGGCGTTCAGCCTCGTCGGCCGCCTGAAGGGCCAGGCGCTCGACCTCCTTGCGGGAGAGGCCGCTGGAGGGATAGACCCGGATAGACTGCTCTCGGCCCGTGGCGACATCGACGGCCGAGACCTGCAGGATACCGTTGGCGTCGACTTCGAAGGTGACTTCAATCTGGGGGATCCCGGCAGGCGCCGGCATGATATCCGTCAGCTCAAAGCGGGCCAGAGACCGGTTTTCATAGGCCCGCTCGCTTTCACCCTGTAAGACGTGGATTTCGACGACCCGCTGGTTGTCTTGCACGGTCGTGAAGATTTGTGAATGCCGAGTCGGGATCGGCGTGTTCCGAGGAATCAAGGGAACGAACCGACCACCCCGGATCTCGACGCCCAGTGACATGGGGACGACGTCCAAGAGTGTGATCTCCCGGACTTCCCCGGCGAGGATGGCCGCCTGAATGGCGGCCCCGACGGCAACGACCTCGTCGGGGTTGATCTCCCGGCTCGGGACCGTCCCAAAGAAGTGAGTCACGACCTCCTGGACCTTGGGTTGACGGGTCTGACCGCCGACGAGGATGACCTTCGTGATGTCTTGGGGCTTCAGACCGGCGTCTTGGAGGGCCTGCCGACAGGGCTCTAGGGTCCGCTGGATGAGGTCCTCGACCATCGACTCGAACTTGGCCCGGGTCAGGGTCATCTGGAGGTGCTTGGGACCCGAAGCATCCACAGCAATGAAGGGCAGGTGAATCCGGGTCTCCAACTGGTAGGACAGCTCACACTTAGCCGCCTCGGCCGCTTCCTTGACCCGTTGCATGACCATCCGGTCTTGCCGAAGGTCAATGCCCGTCTCCTGCAGGAAGCTGTCGACCATCCACTGAATGATACGCTGGTCGAAGTCCTCGCCGCCCAGCAAGGAGTTTCCCGCCGTCGCCAGGACCCGGAACTGGCCCCGGTCATTCTCCAGGATCGTGATGTCGAAGGTCCCGCCACCCAGGTCGTAGACGGCGATCAGCTCCCGACGGTCCGTCTTGTCCAGGCCATAGGCCAGCGCCGCCGCCGTCGGCTCATTGAGGATCCGACGCACTTCCAGGCCGGCGATGCGGCCGGCGTCCTTGGTCGCCTGCCGCTGAGCGTCGTCGAAATAGGCCGGGACGGAGATGACCGCCTCGGTAACCGGGACGCCGAGGTAGTCCTCGGCGCACTCCTTCAAGTAGGCCAGGATGAAAGCAGAAATCTCCTCAGGACTGTACTCCCGTTGATGAGCCACGATCCGGATATCGCCGTTTGGGGCCGGGACGACCTTATAAGGCAAGAGGGGCAGGGCCTGCTGGATGGGCGGGGACTGATACTT
>JANXAA010000284.1 GCA_025061865.1 Acidobacteriota bacterium
TGACCGAGACGGCCGAGCCGTGGCCCTCGGTTAACCTGCCAGAGCCTATCGAGGTGACCTCCGAGTCGGCGTGGGTCCGGGCTGAACCAGCCGAGCGCCTGACGATCGAATACACGATTGAGTTCGACCATCCGGTCATCGAGCGGCAAACCTGGGCAGGCGCCTGGCCGGACGTCGACTTCGGCCGGGACCTGGCACCAGCCCGGACGTTTGGTTTCCTTTGGCAAGCCGATGAACTCCGGGCGCGAGGTCTCGCCCGGGGAGCCTCGTCCGAGAACACCGTCCTGTTAGACGAGACGACCGTCGTGAACCCGCCCTTGCGGTTCCCCGACGAATTCGTCCGCCATAAGGTCCTAGACCTCCTGGGCGACCTGGCTCTCCTGGGTGGCGGTTGGCCGCGAGCCCGCATGCAAGTCTACCGGGGCGGCCATCGGCTTCACATCGAGTTGGTTCGCCGGTGGGTCACTGTCCAAGAGATGGCTGGTTAGGAGATAGCGAATTTCGAATTGCGGATCGGGAACGGTGAATCGGGGGTGGCCAAAGGGACGGAAACAGAGCTAAACCACGGAGCTAAACAGTGGCGTCTAGGGTTCATGTTCTGTAGATTGCCATTGTGGGTTGGGAGGTGGGTCAGAAGGGCGTCGGTTCGTCTTTTCTACGAATTGAGGGGTCCTGCTATAATGACCCAGAGGGCCGGCATGATGGAGTCGCCCAAGTGGCGCCCTTCGAGGGGGCTCCCCGAAAATCCCCACCCCGCTCGCCAGAGCGGGGTTCGACGGAAGGGGGAGAAGGTGCCTACAGACCCTATGTCCTGGGGGGCACGACTTGGGTTAGAGGAGGGTCTGGGTCGTTTGGCCTGGACCGCGGCTTCTTCTAACTCTGTCACGGTCATCACGGAGCTTAAGATGGGTTTGGCCCGATTTCCCTGGCGTGTCCGGAAAACGCTCTTACAGGCTGCCTGGCACTATCTGCGGGGCCATGAGGTCCTGCCCTATCTGCCGATCCGTCTGTGGGTCGAGCCGACGAGCTACTGCAACCTACGGTGTGTGATGTGTCCCCAGAGTTTCCCCCGCGAGCATGCCAAGGGCTATATGGACTGGGGCCTCTTCCGCAAGGTCATCGATGAGGCGGCCGAGTTTGTGTATGACATCAACCTTCACCATACAGGGGAGTCGACCCTGCACAAGCGCTTGCCGGACATGATTGCGTACGCGCGGCAGGCCGGTATCTACACCCGGCTCCACTCCAACGGGACCCTCCTCCGGGAGGACTTGGCCCATGCCCTCATCGACGCCGGCTTGGACCTGCTGTCCTTCTCCTTCGATGGCTTCGACAAGGAGACATACGAGTCGATTCGGGTCAACGCCCGTTTCGAGAAGACATTGGCCAACATCATTCGGTTCCTCGAGATCAAGAAGGCCCGGGGCTCGAAGAAGCCTTACACGATCTTGGAGGTCATCCACCTCAACGAGAAGCTGTCGCCGACCTCGCCCCAGCGGTATGAGTTCGAACGTCGGTTCGAGGGCTTGCCCCTCGACGAGTTCATCATCAAGGAGCCGCATAACTGGGCGGGCAGTTACGACCAGTCGGGCTATGCCGTCGGTCATGTCTTTACCCCCTGTACGTTCCCCTGGTATGCCTTGGTCATCCACTGGGACGGGCGGGTCGCCCCTTGTCCGCAAGACTTTTACTGCGACCTTCAGGTCGGTCATGTCCGGGAGCAGACCCTTCGGGCTATTTGGAACGGCGAGCCTATGCAGAGGCTCCGGCGGGCGATGCGTCTGCGGGACTGCTCGAAGGTCGTCCCGTGTCGGGACTGCGACATGATCCGGCGGAGGGCCGTCCTGGGCGTGCCGACGCCGTACCTGAAGGTGTTTCTGAAGGAGACGGTCCTGGGTTATTCGGGTCAATAGGACAGGTGGGGAGTAAGGAGGTAGGGGATAGGGAAGTAGGGCATATAGGAGGAAGGGAGTGGGAGTCCTTCGTCAACTCATGAGGAGCGCTTATGGCTCCCGAGGCCGCATTTTCCCTATTCTTCTCGTATCCCGACCTGCTGAGCCTCCCTATTCGGCTAAGGGGCTATGACCGGTAAGATCGTACGGATCCGTCGTCGGGCGGTCATCGCGACCCTCCAGAACCCCAAAGAGAAGATCTGGGGTGTCTTGCTGGCTGTCACCCCCGAGGGCATCTGGGTTCACGGGATCGAGTTGAGTTCCTTTGATGAATGGTCCCGGGAGGTCGCCCGTCAGGAGGAGAGTCCCATCGGGATGAGCACGATGTTCTTCCCGATGCATCGAGTCGAGCGTATCGTCATCGACGAATCGGCTGGGACGGCGCTGTCGCTGGCTGAACAATTTCGACTTCGGGTCGGCCAAGACCTCTTCGAGTGGGTCGACTGGAAGGCCATCGAATCGTACTTAGAGTGGGGATGACCGATGCCCTATTTACAGCCCTTAACCGCCTGGTACTATGACCCCGGCGTCGTGGACCCGGCGGTCTGTCTGGCCCCCCCGTATGACCAAGTCGACGCTGGGGCCTACCACCGTCTGATGGCTCAGTGTCCCTCCAATATCGTATGGGCCGATTTGCCTTATGGCCGGCCGGATACAGGCTCGGCCGACCCTTATCGTCAGGCGGCTGATCATCTCCGGCGATGGATTCGGCAAGGGGTCTTACGGCATGTCCCGACAGCCGCCTTTTATTGGTACGTACATACCTTCCGGACGCCTGATGGCGGGATCGCTCAGCGGCATGGCCTGGTCGCCCTCGTGCGTTCGGAGCCCCAGGGTTCGCCGGCCATTCTTCCCCACGAGATGACTTACGAAGAGCCTGTGTACGACCGGATCCGACACCTGATGGCGACGGGCCTGCAGGCCTCGCCGATCTTCTTCGTGTACCGACTGACTGAGGAGACGGCAGCCCTCGAAGCTGATATCCGGGCTTGGGCCCGGACGCACCCATCCCTGCTCCGGGTCGAGACGGCCGACGGCGAGGTCCATGAGGTCTGGTCCGTCGAGGACCCGGACGAAGTCGCTCGCATCCGAGCCTGCTTCGCAGAGGTCCCCCTCCTGATCGCCGACGGTCACCATCGGTATGAAGCCCTCCGACGGCTGTCAGCCCTCCGACCCGATGAGCCGGCCTGGAGTTACGTCCTCGGCTATCTGGCCTCGGCTGATCAAGCCGGACTCCTGCAGATGAGCTACCACCGGGTCTTGACCTTTCACCGCTCGATGGACGAGTCAGCCCTCCGAGCGGGCCTCGGTCGGCTCTTTGACTTGGAGGCCGAGGACCGACTGGTCGACCTTTCGGGCATGCAACGATGGTTCGAACGGGCCGGGGCCGGCCCGCGCATCCTGATGTTGGCCAGCTCACCCCTGCGGGTCTATCTCTGGCGCATGAAACCGGAACTCTATGAGGCCCTGACGGACCCTTACGAGACGTTAGACGTCTTCATCGTCCAGCGGTTTGTCTTTGAAGAAGTCTTGCAGGGCT
>JANXAA010000285.1 GCA_025061865.1 Acidobacteriota bacterium
AACCCCGGCGGGGCTCCTCGAAGTCCCAGGCGCGCCTCTACATCTGGCTACCGCCCATCACCGGCGGGGCTCGGACGGGATGCCGCGGCCCGGATAGTACGGTATCCCCCCTGAAGGCCGCCGGGATGGTACGGGCTCCGACCTACTTCCCATCTCCCTCCGGCGAGGACACCCGCGTCCGGATTCCACTATCCGCCCATCTGCCGACTGGCTTATTTCTCGATGGGCGTCCCGATGACATTACCCCACTCGGTCCAAGAGCCATCGTAGTTGAGGACGACCGGATAGCCGAGCAGGTATTTCAGGACAAACCACGTGTGGGACGAACGCTCGCCGATGCGGCAGTAGGTGATGACCGTCTTGTCGGGCGTCACGCCCTGAGACTCATAGAGCTTCCGGAGCTCCTCAACGGGCTTGAAGGTATCGTCATCTCGGACGGCTTGGGCCCACGGGATGTTGACGGCTCGCGGGATGTGACCGCCTCGTTGGGCCGCCTCGGTCGGATACTCGGGTGGAGCTGTGACCTCGCCCTTGTACTCGGCTGGCGACCGCACGTCCACGAGGGCAATGTCCGGACGGTTCAAGGACCGGTAGACCTCGTCGAAGGTCGCCCGTAGGCCGAGGTCGATTCCTCGGGCCCTGTAAGCCGTCTGGGGATAGGAGGGTACCTCCTCCGTCAGGGGCCGTTTCTCCTCAATCCACTTCTTCCGACCGCCATCCATGAGGCGGACATCGGGATGCCCATATAGCTTGTAGACCCAGAAAGCGAAGGTGGCAAACCAGTTTCGGTAATCCCCGTACAGGACGACCGTCGTGTCGGGCGCGATGCCAAGCCGGCTGTTAAGGGCCTCGAAAGCCTCTTTCGAGAGGATGTCCCGGCGGACGGGGTCGTTGATGTCCTTCTTCCAGTCGACGAGGACCGCCCCCGGGATGTGGCCGAGGTCATAGGCCGCGCTGGGGTCGTAGTCGACCTCCACGACGCGCACATTCCGGTCTTGATGGTGCTGGGCGACCCAGTCGGTCGAGACCAGCACGTCGGGATAGGCGTAACCGCTCATGGGTCAACCTCCACATAGGGGATTCCGGTCCTCACGGGTGTCCGACAGGATGGAGTCCCATTTTTCAGGGGCAGCGTCAAGCGGGCACTCACCGGGATGCTGGGAACCCGTGAGGTCATGAGGGGGACGGCGCTCCCTTTTCCAGGTAAATGTGGGTCCGCAGGTCAGCCGACTCGACGGTCAGGACCCGATGGCCGTAGCGGGCCGCCCACCGCGTGATGGTGAAGACCTGCTCATACGTGTACGCGATGACGTGGTGGACTTGGCCCCCTTGGTGGCGAGCCAGGGCATTGCGGACCCGGTCCATGGGGCTGTCCCCACAGATGTCACCACTTCCCAGTAGGTCGAGATGCAGGTCCGCCGCCGGCATGACCCCCACGAGTTACCCACCTCCTGGCCTGAAGGGAGCTGGCAAGAAGCGAGGCGGCTCTTTCAGGGAGAGACTTACAAAAAAGAAAAGTTAAGTAGGGGTGGACCTCTATCCACCCCTACATCCAACTGCCCACTGCCTTTCATGCCTAATTATAGGCACTCTGTGGGTCCGTGGCAAGCGCGTCCCCATTAGGGGGTCTCGGATATCAGGGCCGGGATCCCGAGAAAAGTCCTGGGGAGAGCCTTGACCACGTTGCCCCCATCCCGGGACCCGCGTCCTAGCACCCGGTACCTGGGACCCAAGGCCCGATTATCGTTGACGCTGTGCAGGAGGGGGCCTAATATGGAAAAGGCGGCGGCATAGCTCAACGGGCAGAGCATGCGGCTCATATCCGCAGGGTTGGGGGTTCGAGTCCCTCTGCCGCCACCATCCGAACTTATCGCCACCATACCGAATATCTTACGGAGCTCGATCGAGCGGTGCGGGGATGATTTGGGGGACCCCACTCAGTAGAGGCGATCCAGGGGTCCGAAGCCCTGATTTTCCGACGCCTCGCATCGCTGGGCTTCGACGGTGCGACAGAGCACTCTTCTTCCCACTCGATTGGCCCTGCTTCGTCGACTTGGATGTTCGGTGTTAGGTCCTGAGAGCTGGGTGTGGGTTTTTAGGGGTCCGGGGTCGGGGAAAGGCCCATTCCTGACCTCCGATCCCTAACACGCAGTGTCTAACACCGAAAATTCAAATCGAAAAATATGCATTCCATCTATCTTCTCACTCCCGACCCGTCCATATGCCGACCTGGGTATGATGGAACGGCTGTGGGACCGATTCGTACGGAACCTCCGCCGGTGTCGGGTCCGGCCGGGCGTCCCCCTTGTCGTCGCTGTCAGTGGGGGTCCGGATTCGACGGCTCTGGCGCATCTCCTGCACCGGTGGGCGCAGGTGACGGCGACGCCCCTCACGTTGGCTCACTATGTCCATGCCTGGCCACGGACGGGCGCCTGGGAGGCCGCTTATGCGGAGGGCCTGGCGCAGGCACTGGGGTGGCCTTTCGTCGTCGGCCGGTCGCCCCGGAAGCCCTCGGATCGACCCATCCCGGAGGCCGAACTCCGGGGGGAGCGGATGCAGTTTCTGGTCCAGACGACCCTTCAGGTCGGGGCCCAGGGGATTGCCCTGGGGCATCAGCGGGACGACCAAGTCGAGACCTTCCTACTTCGGCTCTTACGGGGTTCGGGGCCTTACGGACTGGCCGGGATGCGGTGGCGTCAACCCTTTCAGGGGACTTTCCTGTTTCGGCCCCTTTTGGACATTCCCCAGAAGGTCCTGCGACGTTACGTCCACACCGTCGGCCTGCATGCTTTTGAAGACCCCTCCAACGAAGACGTGAGCCGCCCACGCAATTGGGTCCGTCACCGGCTGCTGCCCTGGATGGAAGCTGTTGAACCTTCCGTGCGGGTCCGGGTCTTTCGTCTCACGCGATGGCTCGACCAGGACCAACAGGCGTTGGTCGCCGTCGTGCGCCGTCGACTTCGGGAGTGGCCGTCCCCGTGGGACTTAGACGAATGGCGGCGTCTCCCCCGGTCCCTGGGGGTCGTCTGGCTGAGGGAGGCTTACCGGGCCGTGCGGCCGGGTCGACCCCTGGGGTTTCGGCTCATCCGGGCCGTCGTGCGCTGGCTCCGGCGGCCCGGCGGTCATGGTTGGATTCGCCTCCCCCAGGGCGTCTTCGTGTGGAAGGATGGATCGGCGTGGGGCTTGGAGACGGATCCAGCGGCGGCCCCGGGGCCTGTACCAGAATGGGTCGTACCATGGGACGGAGAAGGGACTTACACGGACGGCGTCGGTCAGCGGTGGGTCTTTGTCCGGAAGTCGTGTCCGTCGGCCATCGACCCGGTCGTCTTTCGGGCGATGGCCGAACGGGGTATCCTGGTGATGGACGCCGAGCGGGTCGTCCCACCGGGGGTCATCCGCCGACGGCGGCCGGGCGACCGCTTGCAGCCCCTGGGGATGGATCGGCCCGTCCGTCTGCGGCGGTTCCTGATCGCCCGGAAGATTCC
>JANXAA010000286.1 GCA_025061865.1 Acidobacteriota bacterium
AGTGCCTGGCGGCTCATCCACCGGGTCGGAAGCGGCGGGATCCCGGCGTGACCGGAGGGACTCCCCGACCCATCTCCTAAAGCGTCATCGCAAACTCTGCACGGCGTCGATATCTGCCCCTGGCGTGCGGGGGTTGACGTTCCAATCCGTACAAGACGTCGAACCGGGATGAGAATACCGCTGGCGATCGATAATGCGGAGAAACCGCACGGGTGAGAGGCCTCCCCAGGCGAGGTCGAAGTCACAATACCCGGAGAAAAGACCTGACGTGGGCTCTCCACAAAAATCCCATCCCAAAGAGATCCAAGGACCCGCACGGGACTGACTGACTTGGACTTCCACGCCTTCATTGGAAACGGCCTGATAAACCCGAAGGTCCATCCCAGGTCCATCTGAAATGCATCGGCCCATCTCCACTGTCACGGAGCCGTCAATGCCCAGAGATACAATTCCGAGAAACTGGTCCGGAGGTCCCAACGCTTGGGCGTTAGGTGGGCCCAGGGCCTCGTGGGGACTCTGGTACCAGCTGGTATCCGTACAACGCAAGTCGCTGGCCACGACCCGCACGGCGTAGACGCCCTGATTCCAAGTCCGGCAAGGGGGAATGGCCCTGAATCGGTGGACCACCAGTTCACTGATTAAGACTTGGGTATCCGTCCGTCGCACGGTGTAAAACCCCGCGTACCACGTTCCCTCAGGAAGGACCCCGGCAGGTCGAAAATCCACGGGGCCTGTAGGTTGAGAAATCTGCCACGCGTAGTCGATCGTCTGAAGTTGCGGCTGTCGACTTAGGCAGAATCCGTAATCGACCGGGCCCCTGGCAAATGCCCCCTTGGGCTCCACGACAAATCGGAGGAGGTCAGCCGGCACTTCGTCGTCGTCGGCAGGCGTGACAGCGGTAGGCCTGTCGGAAGCCATCGCAATCCGAGTTTCCACGACCTCCGTCAGGGCCCACGCCGGGTTATCCTGCGGGCGGTCCACCCAGAAGACCTGCCAGTAAAAGGCTGTTGCTCGCGGCACACGGTCTGCCGGGACACGGAATATGACGTCCTGGGTGTTCGACATGACAGGGACGCTTTCCTGATAGATAGTATCTTGCATGTCTGGGCGCCCGCTCACGCGCAATGTCAGAGCATAGGCATTCTTCCGATGGGGTGCCGGGGGCGGAAGGGTTACCACTATTTGCAGGTCCGCGCCTTCCCCCCAACCGATCCGGTAGGGCAGACCGAGTGAACCCTCCGGCGGAGTCGGAAGAGTAGAAGATTCCCGAACTGAACAGCCCATGCCCATCAGCCCGAAGCCCACCCGTAATAGGGCGGCTAATAGGGCGATCGTCCTCACCAGTCTGGAGAGCCAGACATACCCGTTCATGGAGCTCCCCTTGAAGGAAGAGGTCGCATCGGTAAGACCGTGTTATTATAAGCACGTTGCTGGACCCGGGAAGTGCGTGGTAGCGTCCATCTGTTATCGAAGGGTCGAACGGAGCAGCAGGAGGCCCCCAGAAGCTCGGTCGGGGTCATCGGAAGTGCCGGCCTCAACTGGCTTGACGATGGGATTTGTGCGTATCATGAAGGGTAGCCCGACAATAAGGACGGCTTTCAAGCACCGGGAAAGATAGGGTGCCGGGCAAAGGGGGATAGGGTCTTCGTGGGATGCCCTTAATTTTGCATCTCGCCTGAAAATCGCACTTCTTGGGTCTTGGGAAAGGCCGACCCGACGCCATTCCTTGGCCCCAGGGCCCCGTGGAGAAGGACCCCACACGGAAGACCCGAGTCTTCCCTACCTTACTGCCCTATCCTCTGAGGTACACTTATGCATGTCGAACGACCGACGACAGGCGGCTACTTCGGCCCCTTCGGGGGACGTTTCGTCCCTGAGATTCTGACCCCGGCTTTGGAGGAACTGGAGGCCACCTATGAGCGGTGCCGGACAGACCCCGACTTCCAACGGGAATTTCGGGACCTCCTAACGACTTATGCCGGCCGTCCGACGCCCTTGTACTATGCAGAACGCCTGAGCCGGTATCTGGGGACCCGAATTTACCTGAAACGGGAGGACCTGGTCCACACGGGAGCCCATAAGATCAACAACACTCTGGGCCAAATCCTCTTGGCCCGGTACATGAACAAGTCCCGCATCATCGCCGAGACGGGTGCCGGCCAGCATGGTGTCGCCACGGCCGCGGTGGCGGCCCGGATGGGCTTTCAGTGCTGCATTTACATGGGGGCCGTCGACGCCGAACGACAAGAGTTGAACGTCTTCCGCATGAAGCTCATGGGCGCCGAGGTCCGCATCGTCGAGTCGGGGACCCGGACCTTAAAAGACGCTATCAACGAGGCCCTGCGGGACTGGGTCGCCTCTGTTCGGACGACCCACTATCTCCTGGGGTCGGTCGTCGGGCCTCATCCGTTTCCGACGATCGTCCGGGACTTCCAAAGTGTCATCGGGCAAGAGGTCCGTCAGCAGGTCCTCTTGGTCGAGGGCCGACTCCCGGACCTGCTGGTCGCCTGCGTCGGCGGCGGTTCCAACGCCATCGGCCTGTTTTACCCCTTCTTAGATGACCCCGTGGACATGATCGGCGTCGAGGCCGGAGGTCAGGGTCTCGAGTCGGGTCGACATGCGGCGAGCATCCTGCGGGGGACAGAAGGCATTGTCCACGGCGCCCGGAGCCTCTTTCTGCAGGACGACGATGGCCAAGTCTTGCCGACCCACTCGATCTCGGCAGGCCTCGACTACCCGGGCGTCGGCCCGGAACATGCGTACCTGGCCCGGACGGGTCGCGTGCGTTACGAAGCTTGTACGGATGAAGAAGCCCTGGAGGGTTTCCGACTTCTGGCCCGGCTGGAAGGTATCCTGCCGGCCCTCGAGCCGGCCCACGCTATCGGTTTCCTGATGGCCCACCCGGAAATCCGCCAGCGGTATACCTGCATCGTCGTGAACCTCTCCGGCCGGGGTGACAAGGACCTCGACACCGTCCTGGGAGAGGCCAGAAAGGATGGTGCTAAGGACGACTCCCGCACCCATAGCTGAAGCCCTGAACGAGTTTCGATTCCGACTCCGGCAAGTCTATGGAGGGACGGGGACAGAGCCTCGGCCGTCTCACGGTCTTATCCAGGACGTGGGGCTCATCTGTCTCGACACGACTGGCTGGATAGGGCCGAGAAACATTCCTACAGGTGGACTCTAAGGCGCGACGGGGGTCACCCGTATGAATCCAAAATTAGGCTTTCAGCTGGTCGTGTATTACCCCTACGCATTTCCCGATGGACCGGCGTCGTTAGCCGTCATAGAGGCTCTCCTGGAGATGGGCATCTCGACTGTCGAGGTCGGCTACCCCTTTTCAGACCCCATCGCCGACGGGCCGACGATCCAAAAGGCCGTCGCCTGGGCCCTGCGGCATCGACCCCGACTGACCCAGCTCTTGGACGACCTCGGTCGACTCCGGCAACGGTGGCCCGACCGGCGATTCTACCTGA
>JANXAA010000287.1:0-2222 GCA_025061865.1 Acidobacteriota bacterium
GTAAAGCAGATGGGTAATATTCAGTTTCTCCTCCTGACGGTGGGTGGTGTCGTATTCCTGACCTTGCTCCTGGTCACGGGCAACACGATGGCCATGGCCGTCCGGGAGCGCATCAGCGAGCTCGGCGTGCTGAAGGCGCTGGGATGGACGGATAGGGCTCTGCTCCTCTTGATAGAGGCTGAAATTGGGGTCCAAGCGCTCATCGGTGGCGGGCTCGGTGTCTTGGCGGCCTGGTTTACCGTGCCGGCCCTGGCCCAAGCGCTCCCGGGGATGATTTTCCACTTATCCTTGTCAGAGCTGTTGGCTGGGAGTCTATTGGCTTTAGGCATCGGGGGGGTAGCCGGTCTCCTACCGGCTCTTTCGGCGGCGCGGCTTTCAGTCGTGACGGCCTTACGGAGGGTAGCATGAGCCTGCCCATCCTTTATACCATTCGTTCGGTTCAAGCTCGGTGGGTCCCGAATTTGGTCGCCATCGTGAGTGTGGCGGGCGCCGTCGCGGTCTTCGTGTCCATGCTGGCCTTAGCTTCTGGCTTCCAAGCCACGTTGGTCGCCTCAGGGTCGGTGCAGAACGCTCTGGTGCTACGGGCTGGCTCGACAGCCGAGGTCGAGAGTGCCTTGACGATCGAAGAGGTCCGTGTCATTCAGGATGCGCCTGGCATTGCTCGGGATGAGCAGGGGCCTGTCCTCAGTCCGGAGGCCCTCGTCATCGTGGCCCGGCCCTTACGTCAGACGGGAACGGATGCCAATGTTCAACTCCGGGGCGTATCGCCTCGAGTCTGGGCCGTCCGGCCCCATGTACGCATCGTGGCCGGGCGTGCGTTTACGCCGGGGTTGGCGGAGGTCATCGTCGGGAAACATGCGGCCCGGGCTTATCAGGGGACTCAACTCGGTAGTACGCTTCAGTTCGGCGGCACCTCCTGGAAAGTCGTCGGTATCTTCGATGCTGGCGGGACGGCCTTCGATTCCGAAATTTGGTGTGATGCTACTCTGCTGAACCAGGCCTTTCAACGGCCGGCCCAGATCTTTCAATCGGTCACGGTGCGACTGACCTCGCCGGAGGCCTTCGCGTCGTTCAAAGACGCCCTTACGACTGACCCCCGTCTACGGGTCCTAGTCTATCGAGAGGTCGACTACTACCGAAAGAACTCTGAGTTCGTCACCCGCATGATCGAGGTCTTGGGTACGTTGGTCGCCTTCGCCATGGGCGTCGGGGCCGTCTTTGCCGGTCTGAACACGATGTATTCGGCCTTGTCGGCTCGGGTCCGGGAGGTCGCTGTCTTGCGAGCTTTAGGATTTGGGACGGCAAGCGTTTTTACAGCCTTCCTGCTGGAGGCGCTCCTCATCGCCGCCCTGGGCGGCCTGGCCGGAAGCCTCCTGGTGCTTCCGCTCAACGGCTGGACGACCTCGACCATCAACTGGCAGACTTTCTCCCATCTCAGCTTCGCCTTCCGGGTGACGCCCTCCCTCGTTTTACAGGGGCTTCTCTTCGCCCTGGGCATCGGCTTCTTGGGCGGGCTGCCGCCGGCCTGGCGGGCTGCCCGAGGGTCGGTCGTTCGGGCCTTGCGGGAACTGTAGGTCTTACGGGAGGAGGTGATGTAGAGTCGACCGGCCTACTTGTCGACCTGTTGGCTTCTCCTGACTCGCTCATACAGGACGTTGGCCGTCTGGCCCGTCCAGCGGGCCAAGAGCCGGACGGCCGCCCGAGGCTTCAGGCCCGCCGCCACGAGGTCTCGGTACATCGCTGACAGGTCAGCCTCGACCCGAGCCGCTTTGGCCCCTGGAACCTCCCCGGTCGGCTCAGCGACGTGAACTAAGAGGACCCATTCCCCGGCCGTCTCGTCGGGGTAGGCCTGGAAATGGGCGATCAGACGGACCGGCGTGTCGAGGTAGCGCCGTTCGTGGACTTTCGTGAGCTCCTTGATCAGGCATACGGTCTGCTCGGGTCGCCAGGTGTGCAGGTGCTGGAGGGTCCTCAGGAGCCGCCGACCGGTCTCGAAAGCCATATGAGTCGCCGGCCAGCCGACCCACTGCTCGAAGAGCCGCCGCTGATCAGTTTCCCGGCGGGGCAGGAAGCCCCAAAAGACGAAAGGCTGGGTCGGCAGACCCGCCATCGCCAGGGCCGCCACGATGGCCGAGGGCCCGGGCACGACCCGGACCCGACCGCCGGCGTCCCAGACGGCCCGCACGAGCCGCTCGCCGGGGTCCGACAAGCCGGGCATACCG
>JANXAA010000287.1:2232-3474 GCA_025061865.1 Acidobacteriota bacterium
GCGGCCCCAGATTGGAGTCGGCGGAGAGCCTGAGGAATCCGCCGGGCCTCGTTGTGGGCATGAAAGCTGACGAGGCGTTTGCGAATCCCGTGCGCTTGCAGGAGGACGCGCGTCCGCCGCGTGTCCTCGCACAGGACCGCGTCCACTTCCCGAAGGACCGTCAGGGCCCGCAGGGTGATGTCCTGCAGATGGCCGATGGGCGTAGCGACCAAGTACAGCGTGCCGGCTTCGACGCTCGTCATAGATACACACGATATATAACAGGATGCCAGATAGGGACAACCCGAGACGGGAGGACGACTCGCGGGGTTGCCCTGACTTCCATTCTATCTACCCATCTACCTACTACCCTACCTATTAGGGCGTCAGTTTCAGGGCTCGTCGACGGCGGTAGCGCTCGAAGGCCAGGGCCAGGAGCCGCTCGAGGAGCTCGTCAGCCGGCAGGCCCGTGGCCGCCCACAGGCGGTGGTACATGCTGTATCGGGTGAAGCCCGGGATCGTGTTGATCTCGTCGATAAAGAGACCCCGTCTCGGATGTAGGAAGAAGTCGACCCGGGCCATGCCTTGACACCGCAGGACCAGGAAGGCCTCGACGGCCATCTGGCGGACGTGCCCGGTGACCCCCGGGGGCAGGTCGGCGGGAATATGAAGCTGGGTACCCTCTTCGTCATGATACTTGGCGACGTAGTCATAAAAGGGGCGCCGGTAGGTGATCTCCCCGACGACGGAGCTGACCGGCGGGTCTCCGTCCAGGACGCTACATTCGACCTCCCGGACGGGGACGATGCCTTCCTCGACGAGGACGGTATCGTCGTACTGAAAGGCCACCTCGATGGCCGTCACCAGGCCGTCCCAGTCGTCTACACGAGTAATCCCGATAGATGATCCCAGGTTACTGGGCTTGACGAAGACTGGTAGGGGAAGCTGCTGGCGGATGGCCTGCTGGATGGCCTCCGGCCGGTGGAGCCAGTCCCGGCGGTCCATGGCGACAAATCGAACGACGGGGAGGCCGACGGCCTGGAGGACTCGTTTAGCCGAGAGCTTGTCCATCCCGAGGGCCGACCCCAGGACGCCCGCACCGACGTAGGGGACGTCCAGCAAGTCCAGCAGACCTTGGACAGTCCCGTCCTCCCCATAGGGTCCATGAAGGGCCGGAAACACGACGTCGACGGGCGCATAAGGCTGACCAGAGGTCGCATCGCAGACCCATACACCGTCCATGCGCCGCCCCAGGAAGACGAC
>JANXAA010000288.1 GCA_025061865.1 Acidobacteriota bacterium
ATGTGGACCCACGTAGCCATCGTCGTCAGCTTCCTGCTCTTGGCTGTCACGGGCCTTCCCCTGAAGTACCACTATACCCGGTGGGGTCCCACCCTGGCTTCGGGTTTGGGGGGCGTCGATACGATCCGCTGGCTTCACCGGGTCGGGGCCGTGATCACGTTCGGATACGCCGTCTTCCATTTGGGCTATATCCTTTACTGGGCCGGTCTCCGGAGGGACTGGGGCGTCCTGTGGGGCTGGCGTTCGATGGTGCCCCGATGGCAAGACTTTGTCGACCTCTGGCGCAACGTACGGTACTTCCTGTACTTGGGTCCCCGACCCCGACTGGACCGATGGACGTACTGGGAAAAGTTTGACTACTTTGCCGTCTTCTGGGGCGTCGTCATCATCGGCCTCTCAGGCCTCTTCTTGTGGTTCCCCAAGTTTTGGACCCAGTTCCTCCCTGGATGGGTCCTGAACGCCGCCTTCGTCGTCCACAGCGACGAGGCCCTCCTGGCCGTCGGGTTCATTTTCATCTTTCACTTTTTCCATAATCACCTTCGACCCGAAAACTTCCCCATGGATCCCGTCATATTCATCGGGAGCCTGCCCCTAAAGCGGTTTCAGGAAGAGCGGCCGGCCGAATACCAGCGCCTGGTCGAACTCGGCGAGCTGGAGAAGTACCTGGAAGGCCCGCCGTCCAAGTGTCAGGTCCGCCTGGCTTACGTCTTTGGATTCCTGACGCTGGCGGTCGGGGTCCTCCTGATTGTCCTCATCCTGGCGACGGCCCTGGGAGCCCTCCGCTAATCTGGCAATAAGGCAGTAAAGCCGTGGAATTTTAGGATGGGCAACTGCTTGGGGTGGGCGGGCCGAATGGGCCCGTGGGCCCGCGGTCGAAGCATGCGCGAAATGAGGTATCGGGCACGCGTGCTTTGTCGGGATTCATTTTCCGATCTGGGTTCCCGCTTACCCAGTCTCTCCCCGGAGAGAGGGGCACCCCTGCCGGCCTCCCTCGCCTCGGGGGAAGGGGAACTAAATGACCCGACACCCCGTACCAGACACCGGATCGTCGGACGGCCTTACTGTTTGCCGAATGGAGGCCTTCATGGCCCGGTTTCCCGCTATCGGCAAGATCAGTCCCGAATTTTTCGACCGGTACGTCTTTCCCCGACTGGGCGTTCGGCGGCCTGAGGTCCTCGTCCTGCCCCGGCACGGCGTGGACGTCGGGGTCGTCCAAATCGGCCCGGACTGGGTCATGGCCGTCACGACGGACCCCATCTACATCGTTCCCCAGTACGGTTGGGAACGGGCGGCCTGGTTTGCCTGGCATATCCTAGCCAGTGACGTGACGACCAGCGGATTCCCGCCGGCCTATGCCGTCTTCGACTTTAACCTGCCAGTGGGGATGACCGAAGAGGCCTTCGAGCGAGTTTGGGCCGTTATCGACGGGCAAAACCGGAAGTACGGCGTGACGGTCATCGCCGGCCATACGGGGTGGTACCCCGGCGTGGACTACCCGATGGTCGGCGGGGCGACCTTCATCGCCGTTGGCCCTCGGGACCGTTATCTGACGGCTGAGATGGCCCGCCCCGGCGACCTGGTCGTCGTCACCAAGGGGGCGGCTATCGAGGCTGTAGGAATTCTAAGCAATACTTTCCCCCATTACGTTCACACCCATTTAGGCGAAGCCGTCTCCCGAAAGGCGGCGGCTCTCTTTGAGCGGATGAGCACCGTCGAGGATGCTCTGACGAGCGTCTCGATTGGCGTCCGGGAGGAAGGCGTCACGGCCATGCACGACGCCACTGAGTGCGGGGTCCTGGGGGGCGTCTGGGAGGTCGCCGAGGCCAGCGGTCAGGGGATTGTCCTGTACAAGGACGAAATCCCCGTCTTGGAGGAAGTCCGGGCCGTCTGTGACCTTTTCGGGATCGACCCCTACACGGCTATCAGCGAGGGCACGTTGATCGTCACGGTCCGGCCGTCCCGGGCTGACGACCTCCTGAAGGCCCTCGGGAGTCGGGGTATCCTGGCCCGGGTCGTCGGTGAAGTCCGGCCGCCAGAGCAAGGCAAAATCCTCATCGAGCGGGGTCAGGCCCGGCCCCTCGAACATCCGCGGGTCGACCCTTTCTGGGGTGCCATGCAGAGGGCCCTCGAGCAAGGCCTCACGTGATGTTCGGTATTGGGTGTTAAGGGTCAGGGAGCAGGCTTTTTCCGGACCCTGGACCCCTATCCCCCGGTCCCTAAGTTAGGGGACGGACCGGGTACCCCGGACGGTCTCTCTCGACGGCCTGCAGGGCCTGCTTAAGCCTGTTCTTTCACCGGAGATAAATCTCGCCGTCGGAATCCAGATCGATAGGAGCCTAACACGTGAGCAAGGGCCGATAGGACACAAAGCCCCGGCACAGCCGGAGTCCGGGTCCCACCCCCAGGGCCCCCACCCATCGGACCAGCCCCTCCAACGAAGAGCCGCCGCCTCACAGCTTCCGTTCCTTGTCCCGGGACCGAGCCTCGATCTGCCGGATCTTCAGGTACAGGGCGATGACCAGGAGCGTGATCGACAGGGTCGCAAGGGCGAAGCCCCTTCGACGAAAATCAAATTCGGCCAGGGCCCGCTGACCCGCCGTCCGGGCCTGCTGGGCCGACTGGACAGCCGGCTCGACGACCTTCTGGACCTCGGCAGGGTCCGACGTGTGGACGACCGTTCGGGCTTTCAGGTAAGCACTGTGCACGTCTCGAAGCTGGAACCAGGCGTCGGCCACGTCCATGCCCTTCTGCTCGGCGGCCGTCAGGAGACGTCGGGCCTCCTCTTGGAGGGTGACCAGACGTCGAATCGTTTCATACATCTCACGAGCCGCTTGAGTGCCTTTATCGTCCATCGAGTGACACTTCCGGCACATAAAGACGGGGGCCTCGGGCCGAAGCTGGTCCAGGGACGTCGTCGGAACTTCATGATAACCATGACAGGCTTCACACTGCGGGAGGCCCTTCTTTTCGAAGGCGGCCGCATGGGGACTTTTATTGAAGTACTCGGCGTTTAGGGCATGGCAGAGGCCGCACACCTGGGAGAGCGTTTGCACGCCAGGCGGCATGGCGCCATGGTTACCGTGGCAGTCGTTACAGGCCGGGGCACCCGTGTCGTGCTTCTCCAGGAGGGCCCGGCCGTGGGCCGTCGAGGCATAGAGGTCGTACTGGTTCGTCGGAATCCCATAAGGCTTCATGTAGTCCGGGTCGCTGTGACACCGGGCACACATGATGGGCACGTGGACAGCATACACGCTGGACCGAGGGTCCTTCGAGGGATAGACGTTGTGGGCCGTGTGACAGTCCGAACAGGTGGCCACTCGGGCGTCGCCCTGCCGCAGCCGCTGTCCGTGCTGACTCGTCCAGTACTTCTCGAGTTGGTCCGTCGGGAGGGCGGGGTTGAACTTCCGCATGTAAGCCGGGTCTGCATGGCATCGAGCGCACAACAGGACCT
>JANXAA010000289.1 GCA_025061865.1 Acidobacteriota bacterium
GGCCTCCTTCTCCAGGATGAGAATGCGCCCCACGCCCCGTTGCATCAAGGCCCGAGCCACCGTCAGGCCCACGATGCCGGCTCCGACGATACAAACGTCCCAGACGTCGCGCATGGACCCAGCTGCCCCCTACGGAAACGGGTACCGGGTCCCAGGATACGAGACCCCAGCTGAGTTGCTTTGTCCAAAGAATCTTTTAGGATTGGCCAGTCAGAGGTCAAGGATGGGGGTCGAGGGTCAAGGGTCGGAGAAACATCGATCCCAGACTCCCGATCCCCGTTTGGGTTCCCCCTTTGGATCCAGGGCCCCACCCATCTCGCATCCTGCGCCCTGATGACCCCGCTCTAGCGAGCGGGGTTTGCATCTTGTATTTGCATTCTGTATCTTGCATCTTACATCTTACGCCCGCCTGAGGGTCCCCATGACTGACTATTGGTCTTTACCCATCGGAGACCGCTGGCCGGAACAGTTCCATGCCGTCGTGGAGGTCCCCAAGGGGAGTCAGAACAAGTACGAGTATGACAAAGCCCTAAACGTCTTTCGGTTGAGCCGGACGTTGTTCTCCCCGGTCCACTACCCCGGCGACTACGGTTTTATCCCCAGCACGCTGGCTGACGACGGCGACCCCCTGGACGTCCTGATTTTGGTCGACGAACCTAGCTTTCCAGGATGCATCCTGACGGTCCGCCCCATCGGTCTTCTGGATATGTTGGACCAGGGCGACCGGGACGAAAAGATCCTGGCCGTCCCGGTAGACAACCCCCGCTACGACGGCATTCAGTCCTACCGAGACGTCTTCCCTCATATGATTCGGGAGATCGAACACTTCTTCCGGATTTATAAGGAGCTGGAGGGCAAGACGGTCGTGACGCGGGGCTGGCGGGACACGGCCGACGCCCTCCGAGCCGTCGAGGCCGCCCATCGGAACTTCCAGAACCTTCGTCGATGATTTCGCCGGCCCAGAACCCGTAGGTCAAAGGCCCGGCCCCCGCAGACAGCCCTGAAACCAGCCCCGCCGTTCCAAGAGGACGTCGAGGCGGCGGAGGACCTCGGCCTTGTCGTTGGCCCACGGGGGGGCGATGAGGTCCTCCGGCGGGGACTCGGCGACGAGTCGGTGAAGGACGACGGCCGGAGGCAGACGGGCGATGAGTTCAGCCAGGAGCTCGACGTACTCGTCCATACCCATCAGGGGCCACGGCCTCCGAAGGTACTGGACACCCAGGACGGTTCCCCGGACGACATGAAGGTTGTGGCACTTGACGCCCTCGATGGGCCAGTCGGCGACCGTCCGGATAGTCGTCCGCATCATTTCGTCGGTTTCCCCCGGCAGGCCCATCAGCAAGTGGACGCACACCTGTAAGGGCGTGGCCGCTAAACGGCGGACCCAGGTCTCGTACAGCTCGACCGTCTCAGCCCGATTCACACGGGCCAGCGTCTCGTCGTGGACCGTCTGGACACCGAGTTCAAGCCAGACTTCGTGAGTCTTCGCGTAGGCCAGGAGTAGGTCCACGACGTCGTCAGACAAGCAGTCGGCTCGGGTCCCGATGGCCAGAGCGACGATCCGGTCGTCCAGAAAGACGTGGTCGTAAATTCGCTTTAAGACGGGAACAGGGGCATATGTATTCGTGTAAGCCTGGAAATATAGTATGAACTTGCGGGCGCCGTACCGACGTTCCGCTCGTTCGATGCCCTGGCGGATTTGGTCCCGGAGGGGAATCTTCGGCGAGAAGTTGAATGTGTCGTTGTTACAGAACGTACAACCGCCGTAAGCGACACGGCCGTCCCGATTCGGGCAGTTGAAGCCCGCGTCGACGGAAATCCGCTGAACCCGCTCGCCGAAACGCTCTCGGAAGTACTGATTCAACGTCCGATACCGCATGACCCCTCCGGTTCGTCCGGGTCCTTACGCCGACGGAGCGCCCGCAGGGCTTCTGATGCCTGTAAAATGGGGGCCCTGGCGGACCGTCTCCTCATCCCGCCGGGAGCGAGGCGCCTGAGCCTCCTCGTCCGGCATTCTCGCCACCCGAAGGCGTGGATTAAGAGGGGCCGGGGCGGCAACCAGGCGGCGGACGCTCGGCCGACCCGGCGCCGGTTCCCTACCACGTCAGGCGGAGGCCGAGCTGAAACCGGCGGTCCGCCAGACGGGCGCCCTCGGAGATGACTTGGCCCGTCGAAGCATCGATCTCCCGATAAGAATTCTGCTCCGTCGTCCAAGTCCCGTAGTTTTTCCGATTTAGGACGTTATCGACCTGCAAGACGGCCAGGAGCTGAGCCGGGCCGCGCCGAAGGAGCGTCTTCTCGACCTTCAGGTCCCACTTTAGGAGAGCGGGCATGCGTTCAGCGTTGAAGAGACCTTGACGTTGGAGACCCGTCGTCGGGTCCATGTCGGGGACGTAGATACAGCCTTCCGGGCCGATGGGCAAGGCGCCCGGCGGCGGCAGGCCCAACAGGTCATACTGACACGTCCACAGGCGCCAGTACCTTCGGGTCGTCGGATATCCCGTATTCCACTGAAGGCCCGTATTCACGGAAAGGCCGCCGGCCCAGGCCGTCGACCAGTCGAGGCTGACCTGGACCTGATGGCGGACGTCGAAGTTCAGGGGCCGGAAATCACCGATGAGGAGGCCACCGCCCCGATAGTCGGCCGACGGGAAGGTCCCCTCGGCGACGGCGTAGCTATAAGAGACCCAGCCCCGGAGGGCGCCCTGCGTCTTCAGGAGGCTGACCTCGATGCCGTACGCACGGCCGCGACCGCCATGGACCAGAGCCGCCGGCCATCGATCGCCGACGTCCTGGCCCGCCGGGTGGGTAAAGCCCCGGCCATTGAAGAGCATGTCCCACATCCGGCGATAGTAGGGATTGACCCGAAGGGCCCACGCCGGGCCCAAAACTTGGGCAAATTCCATCTCCAGATGCCAGGCCTTTTCAGGCCTCATGCTCGTCCGAGCCGTCCGGCAGGCCGAGAGGTCACCGCGCAGGAGGCCCGTCCGGCAGGCCGAAGGGTCCAGCACATAGGACCGGGTCCAGATACTCGTCGGCCCGACGAGCTCGGGGAATAAGCTACTGAGAACGGCAAAGCTGATAGGCACGCCGAACGCCTGCTCCCGCAGGAAGGCCGCCGCCGGCGGGACAGGCTGAGCAAAGAGACCGGTGCTGACCTTGACGACTGTCCCCGGGCCAGCCTGCCAGATCAGACTCGTCCGAGGGCTGATAGCCCATCGGGATTCCATGTAAGACCAATAATCGACCCGGAAGCCATACATCCACCGCAGACCGGGCCGGAGTGTCCAGAGGTCCTGGACGGCCCATCCGACCTGAAGACCGCTCCCGGCGTAGTCGACGGCTAACAAGAGATTGCGCGGTAGAACGAACCCCGGCAAAGGACACTGCGGGCCACCGGGACAGCCAAGGACGGCCGTCGTCCAGACGGGCTGAGCGTTC
>JANXAA010000028.1 GCA_025061865.1 Acidobacteriota bacterium
GGGCGTCTCAAGTTTTTGCGACGGGATTGCCGTCTTTGTCGTCCGGGGGAACGCCCTGGTCGGCTGGCAGGGGCTTCGTCTGCAGGGAGTCGGGGCCGATGCAGAACGGTTTCGGAACTTTTCGGTCCCCCTGGATGCACCCAGCACCTGGGCCCGGTGTTATGAGTCGCAGACGACTCAAGTGGCGACGCTACCCTTTGGGAGCGCCGATCAGGCCATCTTACAGGAAATGGCCGGGTACCTGCCCGAGGTCTTTGCCCTATTCCCGATCCTCGTGAAAGGCAAGTCCGTCGGCCTCCTCTATGCGGACCGCCGCTCAGGCCTCTGGAAGGCGGAGGAGCCGATGGCCATCGAGATCCTTGTCCGGCATGCCGCCATGGCAGTCGAGACGATGCCCTCGCGGCTGAAGTGGATCCAGACCCGCAAGGCCCAAGCCGCCGAACCATCGGCGCCGGCCCCGTCCGAGGTTACCCCAGAAGAAAAGCGGCTCCACGAGGAGGCCCAACGTTTCGCCCGTTTGCTCGTTCAGGAGATCAAAATGTATAACGAACAGCAGGTCATCATGGGTCGCCAGTACCGGGACCTCTATGAACGCCTGCGGGAGGATATTGAACGAAGCCGGAAGGTCTACCTCGAACGGTTCCCTCGGTCGGTCGTCGCCCAGCGGGACTACTTTTACGAAGAGCTCGTCCGCGTGCTGGCCGATGGCGACCCCTCCCTGCTGGGCATCGACCGATGGCCCGTCTTGGACAGCTAAGCTCATTGCGGGGCGGGGTGTTAGGTGTGGGGGAAAGCCCAGAGACTATGATTCCCACGTCTCGCATCCCCATCGACCCTCTGCCGACCTGCCCACCTACCTATTGGCCTTATGGCTTAACTGCCCGCCTATGATCATCGGCCTCACGGGACGTAACGCCGCCGGGAAGGGTACGGTCGCCGCTTGGCTGGAGCGGATCGGGTTCGTCTACCTGTCCCTTTCGGACGAACTCCGGTCGCTCCTCCGCGAGCACGACATCCCCATCACGCGGGAGAATCTCATCCGCTACGGGGTCGAATTCCGCCGTCGTCTGGGGCCAGGCATCTTGGCCGAGCGGGCCCTCCGACGGATGGACCCCGAGAAGAACTACGCCGTCGATTCCATCCGCCATCCCCGGGAGGTCGAGGTCCTGCGGAGTCAATCCGACTTTTGCCTCGTCGCCGTCGTCGCCCGACCGGAGGTCCGGTTCGAGCGACTCCGCCGGCGGGGCCGGGAGAACGACCCCCAGACATGGGAAGAGTTTGAGCGCATCGAGCAGGCGGAAGTTGCCCACCCGGACCCGATGGCCCAGCAGATCGCGGCCTGCGAGGCGATGGCCGATGTAGTCGTCGAGAATAACGATACGATCGAAGCCCTCTACGAGCGCCTCCGGGAAGTCCTCCTCCCTTTCTTCTTACGCCAGACTCGACCTGAATGGGATGATTACTTCCTGCACATCGCCAAGGTCGTAGCCCTTCGGAGTAACTGTCTGAAACGGAAGGTGGCGGCCATCGTCGTCAAGGACCGGCGAATCATCTCGACCGGCTACAACGGCACGCCTCGGGGAGTCCGCAACTGCAACGAGGGCGGCTGCGCCCGCTGTCGGGCTCTGGGCCAGAGCGGGACCCAGCTCGATGTATGCCTGTGTTCTCATGCCGAGGAGAACGCCATCACGCAGGCGGCCTACCACGGGATTTCGTTGCAGGGTGCCACCCTTTACTGTACCCTTTCCCCATGTATCACGTGCGCCAAGATGATCATCAACGCCGGGATCGCCGAGGTCGTCTACGAAAGCCCCTATCCCCTGGAGTCGGCCGTCGTCGCCCTCTTTCGGGAGGCCGGCGTGCGGCTTCGGGTCCTGGGTCGGGAAGGCCGTAGGGAGGCATGAGGCATGGGGAGCTACATTTTTATTTTTCATTGCTTTATCGAGATTTAGAGTCATGACGGCGAAGGTGCGTCATTTTCTGGACACGGACGACGTGTCTATCGAGACCCTGCGGGGCCTTCTCCAGTTGGCCCAGGCAGTCAAGCAAGCGCCCGAACGGTATGCCCACGAACTGGACGGCCGGGTCCTGGGGATGGTCTTCCAGAAGCCGTCGACCCGGACGCGTGTGTCCTTCGAGGTTGCTATGCTTCAGATGGGGGGCCATGCTTTGTACTTCAACGCCCAGGACCTCCAGTTGGGCCGTGGCGAGACGGTCGCCGACACGGCTCGCGTGCTGAGCCGGTATGTCGACGGGATCGTCGCTCGGGTCTTTGCCCATGCGGATGTCGTGACGCTGGCCCGGTATGCCTCGGTGCCCGTCATTAACGGTCTCAGCGATTACCTGCATCCCTGTCAGGTCTTGGCGGACCTCCTGACGTTGTGGGAGAAGAAGGGTCGTCTGGAGGGGCTCCGCCTGGCCTATGTGGGAGACGGCAATAACGTGTGTCACTCTTTGCTCCTGGCAGGGTCCCGGCTGGGCTTGCACCTGCGGGTCGCCACGCCGCCGGGGTTTGAGCCCCATCCCGAGGTCGTCGACCGGGCCCGGTCCTACGCCCGGTCGAGCGGGGGGCGCGTGCTGTGGACGTCCGACCCCGGGGAGGCGGTCGCCGGGGCCGACGCCGTGTATACGGACGTGTGGGCCTCGATGGGCCAAGAGCACGAGCGGGCTTATCGGGTTCAGGTCTTCCGGCCCTATCAGGTGAATGCGACCCTGATGGGTCAGGCCCGACCGGACGTCATCTTCATGCACTGCTTGCCGGCCCATCGGGGAGAGGAAGTCACCGACGACGTCATCGACGGGCCCGCCTCGGTCGTCTGGGACCAGGCCGAGAACCGTCTCCACACGCAGAAAGCCCTGCTTCTCTGGCTGTTTCATCGGGTGACGCTATGACCCGCATCGGCATCGTCGTCGCTCGGTACCACGAGGTCGTCGTCCAGAACCTCCTGGCGGGGGCCCGACGGGCCCTGGAGGAGGTCCATGTCCCGGAGACGAGCCTTCAGACCCTCGAAGTCCCGGGGTCTTTTGAGATCCCCTGGGGGGTCGCACACCTGATCGAGACCTGGCGGCCGGACGGCGTCATCGCCTTGGGGGCCATCATTCAGGGCGAGACCGATCATCATGCGTACCTGGCCCAAGCGGTGTTCTCAGCGCTTGCACAAATCAGCATCCAGTATAAAATACCCATTGGGCTGGGCATCGTAACGACAGCTAATCTCTCGCAGGCCCTGGAACGGGCGGGGGGCAAGATGGGCAACAAGGGGTACGAGGCCGCGCGGGCCGTCCTTCAGTGTCTGCGGGGGGTTCACGTCCCGACGTGACGTCCGGACAGGCGATGAACGTGGAACACCGTCCCGATCGGTCATCTCCCGCAACGGAGGGATTTTCGTTCGTCTTCCCGGCCTTATGGCCGAACCGCCGGCGGGCTCGCGTGCTGGCGATGGTGGTCCTGTATAGTCTTGAGCTGGACCCAGGGGACGTCGAGGAGAAGACGGCCGAGGTCCTCCAGATGTTGGGACCCGCCCGACCGGCCGTCTTGGAGCGGGCCTGTTACCTGGTCGCCGGCGTCCTCCAGCATCGGTCAGAATTGGATGCCATTATCCAGCGCTGGGCCCACCACTGGGAACTGGAACGTCTGAGTCCCGTCACCCGCAACGTCCTCCGGATCGCCCTCTTTGAGTACCTTCACGACGGTCTGGACTTGGCCCTGGTCATCCACGAGGCCGTAGAACTAGCGAAGGCCTTTGCCGAGGACGACGCCTTCCGATTCGTTCACGGCCTGTTGGATCAGCTCCGGAGTCGACGGGCATGAGCCTGACGGGTAGTCTGGAAGATTTATCGTTGACCGACATCATCCAGATCATCAGTCTCAGCAAGCGGACAGGCATCCTGGAAGTCGAATCCGAGGACCGGCACCGGGGCATCATCATTTTTAAGAACGGTCAAGTCGTGAGCGCCCTCCTGCAGGGAAAGAACCAGAAAGGCCTGGGCCAGTCTTTGGTCGAGTATGGGGTCCTCCGAGCCGAGCAATTGGAACAGGCCCTTGCCCTGCAACGCCAGCAGAAGGCTCATCAACCCCTGGGTCAGATCCTCGTCCAGCAGGGGTGGCTCACTCGGGAGGCCCTCGAGCTAGCCCTTAAGCAGCAAATTTACCGGACTATCTATGAACTCCTTCAGTTTCCGAGGGGCACCTTTACCTTTCACCTGACCGAGATCATCCCCTATGACGAGATTCGGGTCGACCCCATCGACCTGGTCTTATTAGAGAAGGGTCTGAATGCCCAGCAACTCTTGTTGGATGCCATGAAGCTTCGGGACGAGAGTCAGTTCTTGGGGTCGGCGACTGCCCCAGTGGGGCCCGGTGCCGACATCGGCCTGGCGGGGGAGGAAGAGGCGGAGACGGAAGTTTCGTTGGAGGGCATGTCGATCCTCCTGGCCTCCCCGCAGGCCGTCGTCCGCTCGTATTTGTCTCACACCTTGATCCAGCGGGGCGCTGTCGTCGTCGATCTTTCCGAATCGGGACCCGACGAAATCCTGGACCGCGTCGTCGAATGGCAACGGCTGACTTCGGACGTCACGGTGGTCGTGGACGTGGACATGCTCCGGGCCCCCCTAGCGTGGATTCAGGCGGTCCGCCGACGGGCTGGCGGGATTCCCATCGTCCTGGTGTACCGGTATATTCAGCCGGACTTAGACGAGGCCCTGCGACGGACATGGAACGTGCACCTCCTGCAAAGCCCCTTCATCCCGGCGGGATCGCCTCGGGAGGTCCAGGGGCACGCCCACATCTTGACCCAGGTCTTGTTGGATCACCTGCGGATGCTCCGGGCGACTCAAAATACCCGGCCGAGGCCGTCAGCGTCAGACATCATGGAACGGCTGTGGCAGGAACTCGGCCTGGACGAGCCCTTCCAGGAAGAGACCTCGGAGGCCCACCTCTCGAAGCTCATGGCCCAATTGAAGCAGGCCCTGGCTGAACTGCGGCATCCCTCCGAAGCCCCCCAGATCTCACTCCTGATCTTGCAGTTTGCCGCCGAGTTCCTGGACCGGGGCCTGCTGTTTCTGAACACGCCCCAAGGCGTCGTCGGCCTCGGTGGGTTCGGTGACACGGGTGACGACGAGGCGATGCCCCTGAAGGTCCGACGGATCCGATTGCCTCAGCCTGTCGGCGACTTCGCGGTCGTCGCCCAGACGGGCCAGCCCGTCCGACGGTCGGTCGCCGAGGCCCCGGCGTGGTTAGAGGCCTTCGCCCAGACTATCGGTCGCTTTCGGCCCTCGGAGTACGTGATCATCCCCCTTGTCGTCCAGGACCAGACGGTCGGCTTCTTTTACGGAGACAACGCCGTCACGGGCCGACCCCTGGGCGACCTGACGTATCTGGAAATCTTCCTCCATCAGGCGAGTTTTTCCATCGAGAACGCCATCTTAAACCGACGTCTGAGTCAAGCGGTGTTCCGATGACGGCAGGGCGGCCCCTGCGTTCGGTGATGGTCATCGAGGACTCGGAGACGATGCGGGGGTACATCCGGATGTGTCTCCAATCTTTCTTCCCCGGCGTCCAGAGCCTGGAGGTCTCCGGGGGCTTCGACGCCCTTCGACTCCTACCGGGCCTGCAGGTCGACCTCATTATCACGGACATCAACATGCCGGACATGAACGGCTTGGAGCTCATCCGCTTCCTGAAGACCCATCCGACATACCGCCGGATCCCCATCGTCATCGTGTCGACCGAGGGCACCCCTGAGGACCAACGTCGGGGCATGGCCCTCGGGGCCGAGGCTTACATCGTTAAGCCCTTCCGGCCAGACCACCTGGCCCAGGTCGTCCGGGCCATCTGGCTCCGTCGCGAGCAGAACCTACCGTCCACGCCTCAGGAGAAGCCGGTGTGGCCGCCCGAGAACTGAACCCCGAATTTCTGGCCGAAGCCCAAGAGATCTTAGAAACCATCGGGAGCGTCCTTCGACAGTTCGAGCAATACGCCCGGGTCGGTCAGTTTAAGGCCGACCTCGTGAATCAGCTTTTTCGGAGCTACCACTCCTTGAAGGGCCTCTCGTCCATGCTGGGCTACACACGGCTGAGTGCCTATACCCACCGACTTGAGGACGTCCTCGACCGGGTCCGCCTGGGGAAGGTCCCCGTGTCGCCCCAGCTGGTCGACCTTTTGTTCGATTCTTTGGAAACACTTCAACGCTTACTCCAAGAGACGACCGAGACGACCGAGGGCATCGACCTGGACTCAGCCCTCGAGGCCGTCGACCGTTTCGTCGAAAGAGCTCAACGGCCCAGCCCATCGGCCGAGGCTGACCCCCTGGACCGTCTGGCCTTGGATGCGGCGACCCGTCAGTCGCTGACCGAGTACGAGGAGCATCGTCTCCGGGAAGCCGTCCGCCAGGGCCTGCAGATCTACTCGATTTACCTTCGATTGCCCTTTGCCGACTTCGACCGGGTCCTCCGGGAGGCGAATACCGTCCTAAATCGTCACGGCGAGCTCATCAGTACGCTCCCGGAGGCGGGGACCGACCCGGACCAGATTGGTTTCCGTCTGCTATGGGCCTCGCAGGTATCCCCGGACGCCGTGGGGAGCCTGCTTCCGACCGCCCCGACCCGGCTGGACTTGCTGTACATCCCCGGGAGTTCACCCCTGGCCGAGCCAAGCCCTCCAGCCGCCGAGACCGAGGCCGAACCCTTGGAGACGGAAATCGAGCCGGCTCTCCTACGAGACCTGAGCCGTTCCGTCCGGGTCGACTTACAAGCCCTGGATGCGGTCCTGAACGTCGTGGGGGAGGTCACTGCCCTGCGGTCTCGCCAGGAGAGCCTGATCCGAGACCTCCAAGGCCGTTTTCCGGAAATGGCTGGCTCCCTGGTGGCCCTCTTGCAGCTCACGCAGGAGATGGCCACCCGTCTGGGGGAAGCCCAACGACATCTGCTGGAGCTCCGCCTGGTCCCCATCGGGACGGTCTACGGTCGCTTGGAGCGAATGGTCCGCCGGCTAGCCCGTCAGGCGGGTAAGCAAGTCCAAACGGTCTTCCTGGGTGGGGACACCCGCCTCGATAAGGTCCTCATCGAGCACATGATGGACCCCCTCGTGCACATCCTGCGGAACGCCGTCGATCACGGCATCGAGGAGCCCGACGAACGGCGAGCCCAAGGGAAACCCGAGACGGGCACGGTCCGCATCGAGGCGTCCCAGGTCGGCCAACGGATCGCCCTGCGCATCGCCGACGACGGCCGGGGGATTCAGCTGGAAAAAATCCGCCAGCGGGCTATCCAGATCGGCCTTATTGACAAACAGGCCGAGGTCACTGTCCAGGACGTCCTGCGGCTTATCTTCGAACCGGGGTTCTCCTTGGCTGAACGGGTAGACGAAGTCTCGGGTCGGGGCGTGGGCCTCGACATCGTCAAGCAGGCCATCGAGCGTCTGAATGGGACCGTGACGGTCTACACGGAGGTCGGTCGAGGGACGACCTTCGAGATCCTACTTCCCAGCACGCTGGCTATCGTCCCGGCCGTGATCGTCCGGGTCGGTCTGGAGCGATTTGCTGTCCCCCTGGCCTTGGTCCAGGAAATCCTCGAGGTCCGACCCGAGTATCTCCGACAGGTCGAGGGCCAAGAGCTCCTGCAGTATCGTGAGGAAGCCGTGCCGCTGATCCGGCTGGCCCGGGTCTTTCAATTAGTAGATACGCCGAACGGCCCGGGGTTCGCCATCGTCAGTCGGGCCGGCCGGCAGTGGTTTGCGCTATACGTCGACGCGGTCGAACGGATGCAGGAAATCGTCATTAAACGGATCTCGGCCCGCTTACAGGACCTTCGGGGTATCAGCGGAGCCGCCGAGATCGGCGAAGACCGGCCCATCTTGGTCCTAGACCCCATCAGCTTGACGGCGCGGGTCTTCCCGCGGCGAACGTAGGGGGTTAGGAATTCAGGACTGTCGCATCGCCCATGTACGAGGCCTATTTCGGTCTGACGGACCTGCCGTTTCGGAACACGCCGGACCCCCGGTACGTGTGCTGGTTCCCTCAGTATGAACAGGCTCTCGCCATGGTCCAGTATGCCCTCGAGGAACGGGAGATGGTCCTCCTGACGGGGTCCATCGGTGTCGGGAAGACGACCGTGATCCGGGCGGCCCTCCAGCAAGCCGAGGCGGCGCCTATCCGGGTCGTCGTCCTCGTCTATCCCCGGATGACGCCCTACCAACTGTTGACCCAACTGGCCACAGCCCTGGACGTCCCGCCGGTCCGGTCCCGTCACGTCCTGATGAACCAGTTGGCCGACCGGCTGGTCGACCTCTGGCAAGACGGCCAGAGTGCGGCCCTTGTCTTGGACGAAGCTCATCTCCTGCCCGGCAAGGCTGTCTTTGACGAGATCCGCTTCTTGAGTAACCTCCAGTTGGACACGGCCAACCTCTTGGGCATCGTCTTAGTCGGCCAGCCCGAACTCGAGGTGACCCTCCGCCGACAGGTCTATAGTGCCTTCCGCCAGCGTATCAGCATGCATCTCCGGTTGTGTCCCCTGCCGCCTGAGGCGGTGCCGACTTACATCCGCCACCGGTGGGAACAGGCCGGGGGCACCTGGCCGGGACCCTTCCGGCCGGATGCCTTAGAGGCGATCGCCGCCCTCTCGGAGGGCTATCCGCGCGTCGTCAACCATCTGGCTCACCTGGCCCTGATGGAGGCCTTCGCCCAGGACCGGGCCTCGATCGACGCCGACTTGGTCCGTTCCGTCCGCTCGGCCCTTGTGATATAATCCTGCTCGACCATGGACAGGGGATAGATATCAGGATGCAGGGTCTAAGACCTGCTCACTAAGGCAGGGTCGTTAGGGTGCAGGATGGTTGGATATGGGGGGGATCAAGGGTCGGGGATCCGGTTTCGCCTGACCTCCTGACCCTGGACTGCCCCACCCCAAAACCAAGCTAACGAAGCATTAGCGAGCGGGGCTTGGATCTTGTACCTCGTATCAGATATGAAAATCCGGAAGCCACGTGAGCGGGGGTCTGACGCATTAGACCCACAAACTATGGAGTTTCCCGGTCGAATTGCTGTCACGTGTACGGGATGTAGTCGGCGCTTGCGGATTCCATGGAAACCTGAGCAAGCGGGGGTCCGCTTAGTATGCCCCGTGTGCCACCACGTTTTGGTCGTTCGACGACCCGAGGTCGAGCCTCGGGTCCGATTTCAGGAAGTCGTCTACTATATGCGCCCGAAGACGGCAACGGTGCGGACTTTTCTATGTTATATGGGGACGGCCGACCTTGGGATCGCCCAACGTCTGACGCCCCCCCTCGTTCAGGAGATGGGGGCCGACGTGGAAATCTTCACGGACGGCCTGTGGCTTTGGGAGGCTGTCCGCCGAAATCCCCCGGACTTGATCGTCGTCGAGGCTTGGCTACCCCGTCTGATGGGCTATGAAGTCATCGAACGGGTCCGCCGGGACGGGACCCTCCGAGATCTGCCGGTCATCTTGTTGGCCTCGGTGACCTATCCGGGCCGCTACCGCCGACCGCCGGTCCAACTTCACGGGGCCGACGAGTACATCGAGCCCGACGTCCCTATCCCCCACTTCCAAGAAGTCGTTCAGCGTCTCCTCCGACGTCCCCCAGCCAGCGAGTCCCAGACGACAGTCCGCGACGAGGAGGAGGCTCGACGCCTGGCCCGGCTCCTCTTGACCGACTTCGTCCTGTACCACATGGACCGGGTCCGGGCGGCTTTGGCATCCGGCGACCTCCGATCGGCCCTGGGTCGGGAGATCGCCGAGTTCCATGCCTATTACCGGCGTCGGGTCGATCCCCAGATATGGGAACGCCACGATTATTTTGAACAGCTCCTTGGAGAAATCGAGCAGGCCGGCCAGGTCCAGAATTTCTTGACAGACCCGTTGGGTCCGGGAGAATCCTGATGGATCTGGTTTTTCCGAGCCTTTGAGGAGATAAGCGCTGGGCAGACGGACGGATAGGTGGACTTAGGTCGTGACCTTTGAGCAGGCGCCTCGAAGACCTTCCAGTCCCGCGGGCTAAAGCGAGGTCGATAAACGCCGGATGGGTTGGACGCGTACCCGCTCGCCTATCTGTCCAAGGCAGTCGCTTGAAACGTTGTTGCCCCCCGGACATTCATTGAGAAAGTTCGACCTAACGCTACTTTCATAGGCCGAAGGACCCTGTTGAAGGACGTCGAAGTATGAAACCCGAATGGGAACGTATGGAATGGTGGGAGTCCCAAGGCCCCTCGACGGCGTGGCCTGACTCGGTCTGGCTCGTCCTCTATGAGGCCCTGGACTCAGAGGACTGGCACTTTCGAAGCCAGCTGGCCGCCTGGCTGACCCGTCTGTACCATCCGCGTCTGACCCAAATCCTCGTCGATGCCCTGCAGGACGACGAGCACGCTAACCGGCGGAATACGGCCCTTCAAATCTTGACAGTCCAGAGCCGCTATATCCCGGATGCTCTCCGACATCTGATGGAATCGCCTCACCCGGACGTCCGCCTCTTCGCCGTCCAACTGGCTCGGACGGCCCGGAACCCCGACCTCGGGCCGGACCTCCAAAAGCGCTTGAACGACCCGAACCCCAACGTCGTCACGACGGCCGTCGAGTCGATCGGCCGCCTGGGCCTCGCCTCGGCTGTCCCGGCCCTTCGAGGCCTTTTGGACTCGGAGGACCCTTGGGTCCGCTACCAGACTGTCCAGGCCTTGGGTGAGATCGGCCACCCCGACGTCTTGGACTTGTGGCCCTCTTTTCTTCAAGACCCCCTGCTACACCTGCCGGCCCTCCAGACGCTGGGGTACTTCTTTGACGCTCGGGCCGTAGCTCTCGCCGTCGAGGCCCTCCGAAGGCCCGACCTGGCCGCCAACGTCCTCCAGGGAACCCTCCGGTGGTTCCATGTCCCCTGGAAGGACGAATGGCTCGGCCGGTATGTTCGGCAGTTCCACGAATGGCTGGCTCGAGCGGCGCCTCCGGCCGATGTCCTGGACGCCCTGCCCTGGCGAGATTGGCTCGCCCACAGCTCCAAAGAGGTCGCCCGAAGCGCCGAGTTCTGGGCCGCCGTCCTCCAGCGGCCTGAATTCTGGGAAACCCTCCCGGAGCGACTCGACGACCCCTTCGAGTCGGAGCGGGTCTCGACGGTCCTGCCGTGGCTCCCGCCTTTGACCCCGACCCGATGGCGCTCGATATGGGACCGCCTCGAAAGCCCGGAAGCCCTCCACGCTTGGCTTTACTGGCAGGCGCCCCTCTTCGAGGACGCCGCCGTACGAGCCGCCGTATTGGATCGATGGGACCGGTTGGCGCCAGAGACCCGGACATTCGTCCTGCAGGCTGTTCTCCGGCAGGCCCCCGGTCCCGAAGTCCAGGTCTGGCTTGAATTCGCTTGGTCCCTGGAATCGCCAGATCTTCAGGACATCATCTGGACCTGGTTGGCCCAACAGTCAGCTGACCCCGACCGGGTCGCCGAGCTCCTCCGATGGACAGCCCCTTGGACCGAAGACCCCCAGACGTGGCGTCGGGCGGCTGCTGTGGACGTCCGGTCGGCCTTGGACCCTGAAGAGTTCCGCCAGCGAGCCGTCGCCTGGATGCAAGACCCGGCGCCCTGGGTCCGCCTTCGGGTCATAGAACATGCGACACGGGCTGACTGGTCCCACCTTTCCCGGGACGTGAGCGACCGCCTCCTGCGGATGGCCTTGACGGACGAACATACGGCTGTCCGGGAGCGGGCTATCTTGGCTTATCCGGACGAGGCGCCCGACCTCATCGACGTCCTCCGGGCGACGCTAGCCGGGTCAGACCTCTGGGGACAGGCCGCCTCCGTCCGACGGCTCGCCGGGTCGGGTCATCCGGGGGCCTTTCCGGTCTTAGAAGCCCATTATGCCCAAGCCGAGTTCCCTCTGCGACTGGAGATTCTGCGTCACGCCGGTCAGCTCGACATCGCCGAGGTCCTGACATTCTATCATCAGGAATACGATCATCGGGACTTAATCCACCGGCGCATGATCCTGGAAGGCCTGGCCGCCATGCGGCGCCATGCGGAGGCCGCTTTCGAGTTCGTCCGCCAGCGGTTCGACCCCCACATGGAAGCCAGCTTGAAAGTCCGGAGCCTGATGACGATGGCCCTCTTAGCCCCGCAGCGGTTCCATACCTGGTTGACGGAGACAGCCCCACCTATCGAGCAATGGCTGGCTCCGCCCGAGTGGATGACTGTCTTAGCCCATTTGGACCTACCCGACGTCCCCGAATGGGCCCGACCGTGGCTGTACACCGAAGAGACCTGGCCCCAGTGGATCGAAATCTGTCAGACCCGACCGGCCTGGCGAGTGACCCTGGATCGGTACGGCCCCAACCGGCTTCGGCAGTGGGCCGCCTTTTTCATCGGGCCCTTTGGCTCGTGAGCATGCAAATGGGATCAGCCGTGCCCAATCCCAGCATCTGCCTGTCTGCCTATCTGCCCACTTGCCCAGGATTCAGAGCCCGTCGCTGCCACGCGTTGCCTGTCACTCCGGATTAAATCTATGCGATACTTACCCTCGGACGCCTCGGGGACCGGTGAGGTCTTGAGTGACGACCTGTTCTACGCCTTCGTGGACTTGATCTATCAGCATACGGGCATCCGCTTCGACAAGGAGTCCCGCTTCGTCCTCCAGCGGCGGCTTGTCCACCGTATGCGAGCTCTCGGACTGCCTTCCCTGGAACGCTACTACTACCAACTCCTGTACCACCCCGACCGGGAACTGGAAATGGACCAGCTCATC
>JANXAA010000290.1 GCA_025061865.1 Acidobacteriota bacterium
CTCTCCTGAAGATGCCTCACTTGCTGATCGCCGGGGCGACGGGATCGGGCAAGAGCGTGGCCCTCAACTGCATCATCGTCAGTCTCCTCCTCAAGCACACGCCCGACGAGGTCCGCTTAATCCTGATCGACCCAAAGCACGTCGAGCTTAAGTTATACAATGGGATTCCCCACCTGCTGACTCCCGTCATCACGGACGCCCAGAAGGCCTCGGCGGCTCTCAAGTGGTTGACCCGGGAAATGGAAGAACGCCAACGCCAGCTGGCTCTCTTCAACGTGCGGAATCTCCTTCAGTACAACCAGACGATCCAAACCCACCGAGGCCGTCGCCTGGCCCAGCGCCTGGGCATCGAACATCCGAGGCCTCTGCCCTTTTACATCGTCGTCATCGACGAATTCGCCGACCTCATGGCCGTCTCCTCCCGGGAGGTCGAGGACTCCATCCAGCGGCTCTCCCAAATGGCCCGTGCCGTCGGTATCCACCTCATCCTGGCGACCCAGCGCCCGTCGGTCGACGTCATCACGGGCGTCATCAAGGCGAATTTCCCGTGCCGCATCGCCTTACGAGTCGCTTCATCGGCGGACTCTCGCACGATCCTCGACCGGGCCGGCGCCGAACGCTTGCTGGGCCGGGGCGACATGCTGTTGGTCCCGCCCGAGAGCTATCGCATGGTCCGTCTCCACGGGGCCTACGTCGCAGAGGCTGAGATCGAGAAGGTCGTCCGGTTCTGGCAACAGCAGGGTGGGCCCCAGTATTCGGCGACCCAGTTTGAACGGGTCTTAGAGATGAGTCCGACAGGTTCAGACAGCAACGAGGATTGGCATGATCCCCTGTATGACGAGGCCGTCCAGATCGTACTTCGGACGGGAAAGACATCCATCTCGTACCTCCAACGGGCCATGCGCATCGGCTACAACCGAGCGGCCCGCCTCATCGAGATCATGGAACACAACGGCGTCTTGTCCCCACCAGATCACCAGGGCCAGCGCAAAATCTTGGTCTCCACGGACGTGACCCCCGGCGACGACTAAAGGGCGGTTCCGTGCTGAACGACGACCTCACGCCGAATACCGAAATCGAAGAGCCAGCCTCCCTCCTGGGCCTCTCCCTACCGGCCGTTGTAGAAGCGACCCGGTGGGTCGCCCTGCTATCCCTGGGGGAGAGACTGGACGAGGTGGGCTTCCTCCCACTCGTCCCGGGCCACAACCCGTCTCTGGGGACGATAAGCCCGCAAATTGACAAAGGGTTCGAGGTTCGCCTATAATGAAAACAGTAAGGGGTTAGGGGGGTACTGCCGCCCTCGCAGAGAAACCCGGAAGGGTACAATGCGGTACCATACCCGTGGGTGCGTCCACCCGTCCGACTTACATCGGCCACTGGCGGATCGGGTCCTACCTCCACATGGGTGGAGCCTCTATCCGGAAGGACAAAAAGACCTTATCTACTCCTCTTACATCCTGCATCTCTTCCCCATCCCCCATCCTTATTCCCCATTCCTAAGCTCTCCTCCGACCCTATTCTTTCCGACGGAAAAAGCACGAATGTTCGAGATGACTCGTCCTTCTTTCCTTCCCCTCCGGTGTGTCCCTCTGCACTTATCCTTGGAGGGGAACCATGCGAAGCAAATGGGTTTTACCCTGGCTGGTCTCCGGGCTGGTCCTGGTGCCCTTTGTGGCTTACCCCAACGAGGAGGTCCTCCGCCTGGGCAAGGACCCCGGCCAGTGGCCGATGCAACGGAAAAACTATTGGAACACGGCCTACAGCGAGCTGAACCAGATTAACACCGGGAACGTGTCCCGGCTTAAGGTGATGTGGACGTTCTCGACGGGGGCCTTGCGGGGCCATGAAGGGTCGCCCCTGGTGGTCGGCTCGACGATGTACGTCCATTCGGCCTACCCGAACCACGTGTACGCCCTGGACCTAACCAAGAAGCCCTATGCCCTCAAGTGGAAGTACACCCCCAAGCAAGACGAACGGGCCGTCCCAGTGGCGTGCTGTGACCTAGTCAATCGCGGGCTGGCCTATGCCAACGGCAAGGTCGTCCTGAATACCCTGGACGGGCAGGTCATCGTCCTGGATGCGGCTACAGGCAAGGAAGTCTGCAAGGCCAAGCATGCCGACCCGGCCCGGGGGGAGACTCTCACGATGCCCCCCATCATCGTCCGTAACAACATCTTAGTCGGGATTTCAGGCGGTGAGTTCGGCGTGCGGGGACGGGTGGCCGCGTACGACCTCAACACGTGCAAGCGGGTGTGGCAGGCGTACAACACGGGGCCTGACGAAGACCTCCTGCTGGACCCCGACTTCAATAAGGAAAACCCCCACTACGGCCGCTTCGGCGAGGGGACCCGGACGTGGGCCGGCGAGGAGTGGAAGATCGGCGGTTCGACCCAATGGGGTTGGCTGTCGTATGACCCCGAACTGAACCTCTACTACTACGGGACGTCCAACCCGGGCACGTGGAACCCGACCCAGCGGTGTCCGGCCGGGCGAGACCCCAAGAAGGGCGAGTGCGACAACAAGTGGTCGACGTCCATCATTGCTCGGAACCCCGACACGGGCCGGGCCCGATGGGCTTACCAGATGACCCCCTGGGACGCCTGGGACTATGACGGCGTCAACGAAAACATCCTGGTCGACCTGACCATCGGCGGCAAGAAGGTGAAGGCCCTGGTCCACTTCGACCGGAACGGGTTTGCCTACACCCTGGACCGGGCCAACGGGACCCTCTACGTGGCCGAGCCGTTCGTATACGTGAACTGGGCGAAGGGCGTCGACAAGAAGACGGGTCGTCCCATCGAGAACCCCGAGAAGCGGACGAAGCAGGGCGTCGACACCAAGAACATTTGCCCCTGCGCCATGGGCGGCAAGGACCAGCAACCTGCGGCTTACTCCCCGCAGACGGGCCTGTTCTACGTCCCGACCAACAACATGTGCATGAACTACGAGGGCGTCGAGGTTAAGTACACGGCTGGAGCGCCCTACGTCGGAGCCAACGTGCTCATGTTCCCCGGCCATGAGGGGAAGGACGATTACTGGGGTGCTCTGATCGCCTGGGACGCCACGACCGGCAAGCGCGTCTGGGAGATCCGGGAGAAATTCCCGGCCTGGAGCGGCGTCCTGACGACGGGCGGCGGCCTCGTCTTTTACGGGACGATGGACGGGTGGTTCAAGGCCGTGGACGCCAAGTCCGGCAAGGTCCTGTGGCAGCACAAGGTCGGCTCGGGTATCATCGCGGCGCCGATGACGTTCTTGGGTCCGGACGGCAAGCAGTACATCGCCACCTACTCGGGCGTCGGCGGGTGGTTCGGCCTGCCGTTGGCGGCGGGTCTGCCGCCGGATGACCCCTTCGGTGCTCTGGGCGCTGTCGGGGCGATGTACCAGTCGGGCTTGGATAAGGCGACGACCCTAGGCGGTACGCTCTACGTGTTCG
>JANXAA010000291.1 GCA_025061865.1 Acidobacteriota bacterium
TAGCTGACCGGTACCCGGACAAGGAATGGCTCGATGAGGTGATCGCCGAGGGCACGGTCGGTGGCCTCTGTCCACTCTGCCGAAGCCGGCCGCAGTTGTCCGTCTTGCGGTCTGAGGCTCAGGGCACGAAGCGGTCCTTGCTGTGTGCTCTGTGCGGGTTCGAGTGGCGTTTCAAACGGGTCTGTTGCCCGGCCTGTGGCGAAGAGCGTTTCTGGAATCTAGCATATTACAAGACTCAGGCATTTCCCCACGTCCGGGTCGAAGCCTGCCTCCGTTGCCGCCGGTACCTGAAGTGCATTGACCTCTCGGTCGACGGTCGGGCCGTCCCCCTCGTCGATGAAATCGCCGCCCTGCCCCTGGACCTGTGGGCCGCCGAGCAGGGGTTCCAGAAGATTGAGCTGAACTTGGTGGGGGGATGAGAAGGGAAATTCAAGTGTTCCGGAAGTCCTCGTCAAGAGGAAGAGGATCGGGGCCGGATGACAGGCATAATGGGTGCTTCCGTACCCTCAGCAGGGGCCGTCGACGGAGTCGCCTGAAGCAGTTCGTTCATTAAGGCCGAGAGGTCGAGGTCGTAAGCGACGGCGACATCCAGAAGCGTCTCGACGCCCCAGGCTAGAGAAGCTGGACGCCCCCGTACGTTTCGAGCCTCCAAGACCCCACGGGCACTTGGAAGGACCCGTAGGACCTCGTCGAGGGGCATGAACGGCGTGATGGGGACTCGTCGGTCTTGATAGAGCCGGTCCCAAAACAGGGCTTCGACCAGCCGACCGCTCTTCTGCTGGTCCCGCCGGACCTCCTCCAGCCACTGCCGGATCTGGAAGTCGAGACGTTCCACGAAGAATCGAGTCCGGGCCATCCGCCGAGCCAGGACAAATAGACCTACCCCCAAGGTCAACCATGCCAAGCCCAACCATCCGATCATCGTACCGCCTCCGGCGACCGGCTCCGTCCTATCAGAGCCGGTCGGCCTAAAAGAATCTCGATGGATTCCGTTTTCCCGATTCTACCGAACTAGAATCCCACACCCCAGACCGAACACTCCACGCCCAATTCCGCATCTTAATATGGTCCTTCTCGGGCGTCGGAAGGGAGTGATGGGACACCATTTTCACGAACCCAACGGCCCTGTCAAGTTATCCGATTGGTGGACTTGATTTGGGATACATTTGGGACTATTTTCAAATGGCATTCACAAGGACCTCAGGGTGTCTAGAGTATTGGAGTATTGAAGCGAATCTCGGTGATGGGCCCTGAGCGTAAGCCCTTTGAAGAGAGTGACGCCGAGGGCTCAGGGTCCATGCCGGAGGTGCAGAGGTGAGAGCCAGGGGCCTCGATTTCCGAGACCCAGGGGCGGTCTCGTCTTCGATCCAAGAGATCTCCATCGCCACCGACCTACCACTCCCTCAACTCTCCCATGTCTGGGGATGTTACCATGAGCTGGGGTGAAGGAGGGCAAGCCGACTTTTTAGATTTAACCCGGAAGTTCATGTACTTGACGGAGCCCAAGGCCATCATCGAGACGGCCTTTACGGTCCTGCGAGACCGCTTCCGGCCGGACGCTATCAGCCTGCTCGAGCCGGACGACCGGATGGAGTCCTTGGAACTGACGTGGGCCGAGGGCTGGAGTCGGGCTTATATCGGGCAGCTTCGACTCTCGCTGGCGCCGCCTGAAAGTAGCGGCGTGGCTTGGGCCGTTCACATCCGGCGTTCGATTGTCCAAGACCCCCTCCGTGGGGACCCCCCGGTGGATGTCTTAGGATGCGTCCGGGCGGCCGGTGTCCGAAAGTCCTTGATCGTACCGGTCCTGACGCCGGACCGAGTCCAGGGGGTCCTGGTCCTGGATGTCCTCCAGGACGTGGACTTCGACGATGGGGAGGTCCGCTTTGCGGAGTTAGTCGCCCATCTGATGGCGGCTACCCTGGAGCGGGCTCGGCAGTATCAGGTCCTTCAAGAAGCCCAAGCCCGGTATCGGAATCTTTTCGAGCAGGCGCCCGTCGGGCTGTACCGCACGACGCCAGACGGTCGGACCCTGGATGCCAACCCGGCCCTCGTCGAGATGCTGGGCTATCCAGACCGGACGTCCCTGCAAGCAGTTCTTGCTTCGGAAATTTATGTCGACCTAGCTGACCGTCGCCGCTGGCAGGAGACCATCGAGCGGGCCGGTGTCGTCGAGGGTTTCGAATTTCGGGTCCGCCGGCGGGACGGCAGGGTCATCTGGGTCCGGGATACCAGCCGATGCGTCTTTGACCACGACGGTCGGGTCGTCTGCTATGAAGGCATCCTGGAGGACGTGACGGAGCGGCGGCGGGCCGAATGTCTGCTGGCGGCCGAGAAGCGGGTTCTGGAGATGATCGCTCGAGGTCGGCCCCTCCCGGAGGTCCTGACAGCGATGGTCCGGTCCATCGAGGACCTGACCGACGGCCTGCCGGGTCGGTCCTCCTCCTGGACGAAGATGGACATCGTTTGCGACATGGGTCAGCGCCGAGCCTACCCGAGGAATACAATCGGCTCATCGACGGAGTGGTCATCGGGCCGGAGGTCGGGACTTGCGGGACAGCCGCCTTTCTGGGCCAGACCGTCATCACGCCGGACATCGCCACGGACCCCCGATGGGCCCCTTATCGGGACATCGCCCTCCGGTATGGCCTGCGGGCCTGCTGGTCGGTCCCCATCTTCTCGACCGACGGTCGGGTCTTAGGGACCTTCGCCATGTATTACCGAGAATCCCGACACCCCGAGCCTTGGGAAATGGAGCTCATCGAGCGAGCCGCCCGGCTGGCTGGGATCGTCATCGAGGCCGAGCAATCCCGGGAGCGACTTCGGCGGCAGGCTCGACAGCTCGAGCGGATCATTGACGCGGCGGCCCACGGCATGGTCCTCTTGGATGGGTCTTACCGGGTCCTCCTGGCAAATCCGAAGGGTGAAGAGTACCTCCGGGTCCTGGCCGGCGTCGGGGTCGGAGAGACGCTGACTCGTTTAGGCGACCAGCCGCTGACGTCTCTTCTCCCGTCCTACGGAGAGGTCCAGTGGCACGAAGTGAACGTCGAAGTGCCGGCGGAGGGATCCCCGGCAGGTCCCAGAGAATCCGTCTGGTTCTCGCCAGAGGTCCGTCCTCGAATCGCTTGCCGGGTCTTTGAAGTCACCTTGCAGCCCGTGGTCGAGGCAGAGGCCGCTGAGGGATGGGTCTTAGTCATCCGGGACGTTACGAAGGAACGAGAGGCCCAGCTCTATGCCCAGACTCGGGACCGGCTGGCGGCCATCGGGCAGCTGGCGGCAGGCATCGCCCACGACTTCAACAACATTTTGACCTCAATCCTGGGTCTGGCCGATCTGATTCAGATGAAGCCGGATGACCCGTCGGCCGTGCGGCAGTACGCCGGCATCCTTCACGCCCAGGGCGAGCGGGCGGCCCGAATGATC
>JANXAA010000292.1 GCA_025061865.1 Acidobacteriota bacterium
GCAGGAATGCCGGGACGGCCATACGGGGACGACTTTCCAGTTGGACTTCCAGAAGCTCCAGAGCATCCCGACCACAGGCGACGATCCACCGCTTCTTGTCCACGTAGACCGTCGTTCCCGGGGCTTCGGCGGCCATGTCCGGCACGACTCGAGCCCGCGTGATTTTCAGGAGTCGCCCCCGCCACCACGTGTAGGCCGACGGCCACGGGTCCATCGCCCGGACCTGACGTTCGATCCACTCGGCCGGCCGGTCCCATCGGATCCGGCCCGCCTCCTTCTGGATTTTCGGGGCGAACGTGGCGGCCGACTCGTCCTGTTCGACCGGCTGGAGTCGGCCGGCCAGGTAGTCCGGCAATACCTCGATGAGCAGGGCGGCGCCCGCCCGGGCCAACCGGTCCTCCAAGGTCGCCGCCGTGTCGTCGGGCTGGATCAGGATGATACGCTGGGCCAGTATCGGGCCGGCGTCCATCCGCTCATTCATCCGGATGATCGTCACGCCGGTCTCCCGTTCCCCGGCCAGCAGGGCCCAAGCGACCGGGGCGGCCCCTCGGTACTTAGGCAGGAGCGAAAAGTGAACGTTCAGGCACCCGTAAGGCGGGATTTGCAGGACGGCCGGCGGTAGGATGAAGCCGTAAGCCGTCACGACAAACACGTCGGCCGACCATACCTGGAGAGCCCGGGCGATCTCGGGCCGTTTCAATGTGGCCGGTTGAAAGACCGGAATTTGGGTTTGGATGGCCCAGACCTTCACTGGTGACGGCTCGACCTGCTGACCTCGGCCCCGAGGACGGTCCGGGGCCGTGACGACACCTACGACAGTGCCCATCGGCCACCGGACCAGGGCTTCCAAGACCCGGACAGCGGCGTGCGGTGTTCCCCAAAAGAGAATGCGAGTCATGGGCCCACGTGTCGGGTGTCAGGTTTTGGCTATTTTGAGTATATAGTAGGGACAGGGGATGGTCGACCTCTCTCGGAACGCCGGGAGTCACCCCGGCGCTACCCTGTCCTGACGCCGCCGATGTCGGCAGCGTCCCGGGGTAGAACGCCCGTCCTCATGGGGACGTCAGTTCGGCTCACAGAAGCGCCGATCGAATCGGCATTTCCCATGGATGACATGATGAGCCACTGTCTTAGGCGGATGGGCCTGAAGCGATTCGGTGTCAGGGAGCCGGGCGCAAGATTTAGGAACCATCAGCGTGAGGGTGGAAAAGCTCTCACTAAGACCGACCCAGAGATTCACCGACTCGGGGTCGCCTCGTCCCGTCGTCCCGTCCCTTCCGGCATGTAGACGAGGTCCGGATAGAGGGGGAACTGTTCAGTGAGCCGCCGGACGACGACCCGGGCCTCGGCCTTGACCTTTTCATTTTCAGGATTCTTCAGGACCTCGGCGATCCAGTGGCCGATGAGACGCATCTCGGGTTCTCGCATCCCCCGGGTCGTGACAGCGGGTGTCCCGATACGGACGCCTGACGTAACCATCGGCGGGTTCGGGTCAAAGGGGATCGTGTTCTTGTTGACCGTGATGCCGACCTCCTCCAAGAGGGCCTGAGCCTGCTTGCCCGTCATCCCGATAGGCCGCAGGTCGACGAGCATGAGATGGTTGTCCGTCCCCCCAGAGACGAGCCGGAGCCCTTCGTCCATGAGTTGCTGGGCCAAGGCCTGGGCATTGCGCACGATCTGGGCCTGATACTCGCGGAATTCTGGTGTCATCGCCTGCTGGAAACAGACGGCCTTGGCGGCGATGATGTGCATGAGGGGTCCGCCCTGGGTCCCCGGAAAGACGGCTCGGTCGATCTCCTTGGCGTAGACTTCTCGGCACAGGATCAGGCCGGCCCGAGGCCCCCGGAGGGTCTTATGGGTCGTCGTCGTCACGAAATCGCAGTGGGGCACGGGGTCGGGATATAGCCCGGCGACGACGAGACCGGCGACGTGAGCGATGTCAGCCATCATGTAAGCCCCCACGCTCCGGGCGATCTCGGCCAAGCGGCCGAAGTCGAGCTTGCGGGGATAGGCGCTAAAGCCAGCCAGGATGAGCTTCGGACGATACTCGTGGGCAAGGGCCTCGACTTGGTCGTAATCGACCGTCTCCGTCTCCCGGGAAACGCCGTAAGGGACGACCCGGAGGTACTTCCCCGAGTAATTCAGGGGATGGCCATGGCTCAGGTGGCCGCCATGGGACAGCTCCATCCCAAGGATCGTGTCGCCAGGCTGGAGGAACGCAAAGTAGACGGCGATGTTGGCCTGCGTACCCGAATGGGGCTGAACATTAGCGTGTTCGGCCCCAAAGAGCTGTTTGGCCCGGTCGATGGCGATCTGCTCGATGCGATCGTAGAACTCGCACCCGCCATAATAGCGGCGGCCCGGATAACCCTCGGCGTACTTATTCGTCAGGACCGAGCCGGCGGCTTCTAAGACGGCCCGGGTCGTGAAGTTTTCAGAGGCGATCAGCTCCAGAGTATGGCGCTGACGCTCCAGCTCCCGTTGCATGAGCCGGGCGACCTCAGGGTCTGCCTGCCAAAGGGAGGTCTCCATCATGACGGTCCTCCGGGGTACATAGAATTCCAGACACCTCCATCTCGCTCGCAAAGGGACCCGGATCGCCGATGTTCAGTCCTGAATGCCATCGAAGGCCGAAGGTCGGCCCTTAAGGTATTATAACCTATAACCCAAGTCGTGGCCCACAGGACGTAGTGATTTGTCGAGTTTTCATTTTGTGGTTTGTCTCCCTCTCCCTGGACCTCTACCCCAGAGACGACGGCACCTGGCGAACACGCCGACGACCCGACCGGGAGACCCAAGACCGGCGCCGGTCGCTGGTTCCCTGTCCCCAGTCGACGGTATAGAAGGGTCCATCGTGCCGTCCACGGACACCTTCGAGACTGTCGGCAAGGTGGCCAGCAGGGTTTTCTGTTCTGAAATCTCTGACACCGCCGCGACGACTCCGAGTTTCATCCCCCGACTTGAACGCGGTAGGCCGGCTGGGGGAAGGCCTTACCCACGTTACGGACGGCGGGCAAGATTCAGAGTTTCCTGCCGACCAGCTTCCGGTGTCCCATGATAGGGAACCTGAAAAATTGCGCCTTCCAATCGTTCCAATCGATGGAAAGGGCTGGTCCGACGCCCATTTTCATGAACTAAACCGTTCTGTCGAGTAAGAGGGTTGGGGTCTTCCTGTCTGGGGACCTGACCGCTTAGGCCCTGCATCTTGCATCTTGTTTCTTACAGCCTATTCTTTTGCTCTGTGGTCCGCATCTTTAGCCTTAGTGGCCCAAGGAGAGAGCATCCCCGTGGGACGGGTACGTTCGTACTTCATCGCCGGCAACTGGAAGATGCACACGCTTCGGGCCGAGGCCATGGACCTGGCCCGGCGGGTCGCCGAACACGCTCGGTCG
>JANXAA010000293.1 GCA_025061865.1 Acidobacteriota bacterium
GTCCTCGACCTCTGGGATGACGAATACGGAGGCAAAGGACGTATGACGCCGCCGGTTGGCGTCAAAAGGCGATATGCGCACGAGACGGTGGACACCCGTCTCGCCCTTGAGGCGGCCAAAGGCATAGGGGCCCTCGACCCGGACCGTGACGCTTTTGATGCCAGCCTCTTCACCAGCCAGGATATCTACGATCTGAGTCTTCAGGCCATGCTCTTCGGCCCATCGTAAGTACATTCGTAGGAGGACTTCGGCCCAGTCCTGGGCCTCGGTTCCCCCAGCGCCAGCATGGATACTAAGGATAGCGTTATGTTCGTCGTCCTCCTCGTTCAAGAGGAGACGAGTCTCCATCTCTTGCAGGGCCCTTTCCAGCCGTTCCGCGGCCTGGCGAAATTCGATCTCGACGCCTTCGCCCTCTCGAGCTAGCTCCAAGTAGACCTGGAGGTCTTCCAACTGACGATCGATACGCTCCAATTCGGCCAGGAAGCCCTCCAGCCGGGTCTTTTCCTGGGCAAGCTGAGACATCCGGGCCGGCTGTTGCCATACGCTCGGGTCGTGGAGTTGGGCCTCCAGGGTCTCCAGTCGGGCCTGGACCGAGGCCCAATCAAAGATAACCTCGCAGTTCAGACCACTTCTCTCGAAGGGCCTCCAACGTCCGTTCCATTTCTTCCACTAACATAAGCAAAACCTCTGGAATGAAAGATATCCTGAAAGATGTCCAGTGTTCGGGGCTGGGTGCTCGGTCGCCTCTATGAACCGACACCGAATACTACCCCCCATACCGGATTCCTTCAGCGTTCGACCCGGCTGACGCGAATACGGCGCCACCATGCCCGGACTCGCTCGATAGGCTCCCAGTACCGCTGTTCCTCCCACGGGTCGCCGACCAGGTGGTACCCCCGTCGTTCCCAAAAGCCCGGTGTCCAGTCTGTTTGAAATTCCAGACCGCACAGGTACTTAGCACTCTTCCATGCATACAACTGGGGGATGACTAATCGAAGGGGGGCCCCGTGTTCCGGTGTCAGGGGCTCGCCGTTCAGCCGAAGGGCCAGCAGGCTGTCCTCTTGACAAAGATACGTCAGGGGCACGTTGGTCGTGTAGCCCTCCATACTGTGGGCCATGACCTGAACGACGTCCGAGCGAGGCTGGACTCGTTCTAAGACCGCCCTAAGCGGGATGCCCTCCCAGACCAGCGCCCGCTTCGACCAACGAGTCACACAGTGAAAGTCGGCGATGACCTCGACGGTCGGGAACCCCTGTAAGTCTTCCCAGGTCCACTCCACGGGCTGTTCGACGGCACCCCAAATGCGAAACCGCCAGGTCGTCGAGTCAAAGCTAGGCCGGAGGGGCGTGATGTCGTAAATCGGAAAGGTATCGACGTACACCTGCCCCGGCGGCATGGGGCGTTGAAGATTCGGACTGTGGATTCGGGTTCGACTCATCGGTTCTTCCGTATCCGTGGGCAGTGCTGAGTGTTGAGTGTTAGGGACCCCAGGGGCAAATTACTGGGATCAGACCGGCTAGACAGCCGACCATCGTCAATGAAGGGACACACCCTCCCCCAAACAACGGAACAGTGAGTCAGGACAAGATCTCTCCTTTGTCCGGTTTCGACGTCTGTCCTCTTCAGGTTCCTACTTCCCCACCTTTTGTTGATTCCACTGCACACCCGACACCCCTAAAAATAAGTCGATGTCGGGTGGACAGCATCTCCCTCAACGGGATGGACTGCCGGCGATACGGCGGATCCAATAGACCCAACCCAGGCCCCAGAGGAGGAGCCAGCCCCACCGAGTGTAGTCTTCGGTCCAGATCGACTGGGTCTCGACGTAATGCCGGGCCATAGGCCAAAACATGCGGACGGCTTCCGGCAGGAGCGTCTCGGGAGATGCCCCGACCAGGTGGGAAAGAGACTCATAGAGGGATTGAAAGCTGATCCGAAAAGCTGTCGGGTCCTGGTCTTGCCAGGCGTACTGAATGTCCTGCCAGAGGGGGAAGACTTCCTCCGGGACGGCGGCCCACCACCAGTCCGTACGCGGGGAGGGGATCCGAGTCGTCAGGGCTTCCAAGGGCCGTCGGGGCGGCTCCCCGACTTGGGCTTTCAAGTCTTCCCGAGAAGGGACATGCATCAAGACCGTCTCTTCGCCCCGGTAGGGCGGGTGCGACTCGGCCTCGACGGACTCAAGGGTCAGAGATTCCGACGAAAAGGCTTCGGCTTCGGATTCTTCCAGGGCACTGAAGTCCTCAGCCTCGATAGCTTGCTCGGTAGGCGCGGATGAGCGTATCCCCCCTGGAGACAGGAACGCCGCCGGCGTCGGCGGTTCGATGACAGCCAGCTCGTCGTCGGTGACCTCGATTTCTTCGGGCGCGATCTCGGCCAGGGAGGGGGTCGAGGACAGGGCCTCCGCACCGGCCGTCGTGATGTCCACGACCTCGACGGGCGGGGGCGACGGCTTTTCTCTGGATCGTTCGGTCACCTCGGGGGCCGGCGGCTTCGACATGTCTCGCAAGCCCCGCTTCCGCAAGTCGTCAAAGACCATCTTCGAGATAGTTGTCAAGGCATCCAAGATGCCCTCCCCGGTCGTAGCGCAGGTCCGAAAGCAAGGTGCCTGGTACTTGTTCAGGGTCTCGTTCAGCTCCTCGACGGGCATGATGTTGGGTAGGTCGATCTTGTTGTATTGAATGACGTGCGGGAGCTGAGCCAGTTGAAGGCCATAGTAAGCCAGGTTCTCTTCCAGGTTCTGATAGCTCTCGATGTTGGAGAACTTCCGATGCCGTTGGAGGTCGGCCACGAAGACGACTCCGTCGACGCCCTTCAGGACGAGACGGCGGGTCTGGTTGTACCGGACCTGGCCCGGCACGGTGTAAAGCTGGAGTCGGACCGTGAACCCCTGAAGCTTCCCGAGGTAGACGGGCAGAAAGTCGAAATAAATCGTACGGTCCTCGTCCGTCGCCAAGGAAATCATCTTGCCCCGGTGGGTCCCCGGCAGGGAATTGTAAATGTACTGAAGTGACGTCGTCTTCCCGCCTAATCCGGGCCCGTAGTAGACGATCTTGACCAGGATCTCGCGGGTCGAAAAGTTGACAAAGGCCATACAGAACTCCGGTCGGTCCGGGAGGCTGTACCTCCAATTTAACAGATTTTCACGTGGTTGTCAAAAGTTAGAGTGACAGGGTCCTGTCTTGACTCTCCAGTCCCGAACCGGCAGGATCTTCCCGACGTTTTTCATGATGGTATGGTGGGGCAATGCAGTAAAGTCATTTATGACGCATAGGATGAATAGCGAACGGCGCATCGCGAGGGGCGAGTAGGGATGGCACAGTTTCCGACCCTATTCACCCCTCGCTCTCATGAGCCATCTCCCACGGCCCATTGCATTACCTCACTC
>JANXAA010000294.1 GCA_025061865.1 Acidobacteriota bacterium
CGTCGACGTCGGGACCGGTGTCGGGGCCCTGGCGATCGCCCTGGCCCGGGTGTATCCCCGATGTCGGGTCTGGGCCGTCGACATATCACAGACGGCCATCCGGGCCGCCCGCCAAAATGCGGAACGGTATGGCGTCCATGACCGAGTCCACGTATGGTGCGGACACTGGCTCGACGCTACGCCACCCCGGCCCTTGTGGGACCTCGTCATCGCCAACCCGCCCTACATGACTCGCCGGGAGTGGCGCCAGGCGCCGCCCGAGATCCGAGACCATGAACCTCCGGCGGCCCTCTTCCATCCCCGGGGTCCGGCCTATGTGTACACGACCCTGGGTCGGCAAGCGAAACGCCGTCTGCGGCCGGCAGGTGTCCTCATCGTCGAGGTCGGTGCAGGCCAAACCCCCCGCGTCCTAAGATGGTTGAGTCGTTTGGGAGGCCAGCCTATAGGCCAGTGGCGAGACCTACTGGGCCACATCCGGTGCATCGCCTGGCAGTGGCGGACAGGACGTCGACCGCAGGCCGAAGGCCCGCGTCTCGCAAGCGAGGACGCCTACGCTACATTCGGCCATTGCGAGGGATACCCATCGCCTGGACATGAATCGAACGAGTCCGGGGCCCGTCGAGTTCAGCCAGGATGATGTTCTGCCACGTTCCGACAGCGGGCTGGCCCTGGTGGACGGGGATGACGACCTGGTGGCCCAGGAGGAGTGAACGCAGGTGGGCCGTGGCGTTCCTCCGCTCACAATCCGAGTAGTCATCGCAGTTGTGATAGTAAAACTGGTCCTCCCGGACCAGTTCTTCTAATACCTGCTGGATGTCCCTCAAAAGGGCGTCCTGAAACTCGTTGATGAAGACGGCTGTCGTCGTGTGCAGCGTGGTGACGACGACGATCCCCTCCTGGAGGCCCGTCTTCTCGATAAAAGCCACGATACGGTCCGTCAGGTTGTAAAGACCGACTTTTCGATCTGTCGTTACCTTCACCGTGTCGGCGCACACGAGCCATTCCGACGGGAGGGGTAGACTCATGACCTGCATAGGCTGACCTCCCCTCGCATGACGTGGGCCAGCATCCATCCCACCGGCCGTGGATGGACGCACCCTGCCACCTTCGTTTTCTTTCAACTTGGGGGATGTGGGTATGTTATCTTAGGGTAGACCCGACAGGATGTCAAATGCCCGATGGATGGGAAGATAAGAAATAGGGTGCAAAGGGAGACTGCCCTGGACGAATGGAACGGGGTACCTATCTATGGAGGAATCCATGCGTGTCCCAGACCTCTTCGACCTGACGGGACAGGTCGCCTTGGTGACGGGCGGCTCCCGGGGTCTCGGACGGGCCATGGCCGAGGGCCTGGCTGAGGCCGGGGCCCACGTGTTCATCGTGGCCCGACGCCGGGAATGGCTGGACGAGACTGAGCAAGCCCTGACGGCTCAGGGCCTGGTTTGCGAGGCCCTGGCGGCTGATGTCAGCGACCCGTCTCAGGTTGAGACGGTCGTCCAGACGGTCCTTGAAAAAGCCGGTCATATCGACGTCTTGGTCAACGCCCACGGCGTCGCTTGGGGGGCGTCTTCTCTGGAGATGCCCCTCGAACGTTGGGAATGGGTCCTCCGAGTGAACCTGACGGGCACGTTCCTGACGTGCCAGGCCGTCGGCCGCCTCATGGTCCGTCGGGGGTCGGGAAGTATCATTAACGTGGCGTCCGTAGCCGGCTGGGTCGGGATGCCAGAGGACCTCTTAGCCGCCGTCGGCTATACGGCTTCTAAGGGGGGCATTATTGCCCTGAGTCGAGACTTGGCCGTTAAGTGGGCCCCGTACGGCGTGCGGGTGAACGTGATCGCGCCGGGGTTCTTCCAAACCCGGATGACGCGCGGCGTGCTAAAGCAAGCCGGAGAGCGAATTCGTTTATTGACCCCTATGGGTCGCATCGGTCAACCCGAAGACTTAAAGGGGGTCGTCGTGTTTTTGGCCTCGCCGGCGGCCCGGTACGTGACGGGCCACGTCCTTATCGTTGACGGAGGCCTTACAGCCTGCTAAAATAACCTGAGTCTTTGCTTGCAAGGGGCCTCGAAAACCTCCCAGTTCCGTTCGCCAGGCGGGTACTGTCGCCCCTGGGGGGAGAGGGACGGGGGAAGGCGGATAAACCTCACGAAGAGCCATGGACAAAGCACTCCCGGCCAGGGCTTTGGATGTCTTCGGGGACCCCCGAGGGTTGCGACTTAGGCTAAATAACGAGATTTTCCGTAGGTGTGTTCTATGAATCGTCGCTTCAATCTCGTAAGTACTTTGATTTTAATAAATGTATTTCTCCTGCTCTCGCTGGCGTCGACGCTACCGGGGACTTCCCAGACGCCCGTCCCGCCGGGCGCCCCCGCCCAGCTCAAGGTCGGCGTCGTCGTCTTCCTGTCGGGTGCCGCCGCCGCTCCCTTCGGTGTGCCGGCCCGGAACGCCACCGAACTCCTCATCGAGCAGTTGAATGCCGGGAGTGTCCCCAAGCCCTACGATCGGCCCGGCATCGGGGGCGTGCCCATCCGGGCTGTCTACGTCGACGAGGCTGGCGGGGCCGAGCGGCAGGTCGCCGAGCTCCGTCGTCTCGTCCTGGAAGAGAAGGTCGACTTCGTGATCGGCTACATTTCGAGTGCCGACTGTCTGGCCGTCGCCCCGGTCGCCGAGGAGTTGAAGGTCCTGACGATCCTGTTTGACTGCGGGACGAACCGGGTCTTTGAGGACCGGTCGTACCGGTACGTCTTTCGGACGAGCGCGCATCAGGTCATCGACAGCGTCGGCCTGGTTCGGTACCTATTGAAGGTCCGGCCCAACGTCCGGACGGTCGCTGGCCTGAATCAGAACTACGCCTGGGGCCAGGATTCGTGGAATACATTCCGGGACGTTCTGCTCAAGCTGAAGTCCGACGTGAAAGTCGTCTCTGAACAATTCCCTAAGCTGTTCGCAGGGGAGTTTTCGACCGAGATTTCGGCCCTCCTGGCGGCCCGGCCCGAGTTCATCCACTCGAGCTTCTGGGGTGGGGACCTCGAGGGCTTTACGATCCAGATGACGCCCCGGGGCCTCCATCGCCGGAGTTTGATCGCCTTCACGCCGGGAGAGCCGATGCTCCCCCGGTTGGGTCGGGACGTCCCGCCGGGGATCATCGTCGGGGCGCGTGGGCCCCACGGGCCTTTTGCGCCGACCACACCCCTGAACCAGTGGTTCGTCCGGACCTATCGGGACCGCTACGGAATTCGGCCGGTCTATGCGTCCTACCATATGGCTCAGGCCCTCTTGGGTGTGAAGGCCGCTTTCGAGAAGGCTTTGGCGACGGGCGAAGGCAAGTGGCCCACGATCGATCAAGTCATCGCCGCTTTCGAGTACCTGG
>JANXAA010000295.1 GCA_025061865.1 Acidobacteriota bacterium
GCCCCGGGAGCCGCTGAACGAGCTTGTGGAATGTCGTGGACTTGCCGCTCCCGGTCGGCCCGGCGATGATGACCATCCCCCAGGGCTCCCGGAGGGCCGCCTCGAGGGCTTCCCAGGCGGGACCCATCAGGCCCAGATCGGTCCACGGATACCGGAGCATGTCCTGCTGGAGGATACGGATGACGGCGCTCTCCCCGCCCGGTTCGGGCCCTGCCGGGATGATGTTCACCCGTAGATGGATCGGCGTACCCTCCAGGTCGACCGTGAAACTCCCGTCCCGCGGCTCCAGGACCACGCCGGCCGTCATGCGACACAGGTGCTTGAGGGCCTGACAGATGGCTCGCCAGACGGGCTCCCGGACCCGTAGGACGTCCTGTAGGAGGCCATCAACCCGAAACCGAATGCGAGTCCCCCAGGCATTTTCCATCGGATAGGGCTCGACGTGAATGTCGGAGGCCCCCTGCCGGTAAGCCTCCAGGATGAGGACCCGGACGGATTCAGCGCCGGAACGGACCGTCGGCTGAATCGCCTGGGGGTCGATGGAGAACGCTCGAGCATCCCACGGGGGGACCTCGTCGGCCGGCGGGGATGTCCGGTCGGCTGGTAGGGCAATCCGCCGGGAGAGGCCCTCCGTGTACAGGCACGTCAGGAGCGCTTCCCTCTCCTGTTGGGGGTCTAATGCCGTCATCTGGACGGCTAGCTCGGCGACGTGGGCCAAGCTGGCGCTCAATAGGTCCAAGAGGTCGCCCTCGGCCGGTAGACCGGCTAAAGCCAGGTGGATCCGACCGCTTCCCTGAAAGACTGCCTCGACCGGGACGATTCCCGTGGAACGCGCCCGTTCGAGAGGCCAGAAGCGACGCACCGCCGCCGGTAGGGGCGAAGTCGGCCGGCCGGACCAGGACGGAAGCTTCAGCAGACGGGCGACGTCGGGCATCCCGAATTCCCGAGTTAGAGCCATCCGTTCGACCTCGTACAGACAGACCGGACGGGCCGTCGGGGAGAGGAGTTCCGCCTGCCGGAGGGCCACGGCGTGCCCGATCGGGGCGTCCGAGAGAGCTTCGCCGGTGATGGAGGAATACATGTATACGCTGGCCGGTCCCGGTGGCCGGCCCGTGCGGAGCCCACGGGTCGCCAGTAAGCATCCCAAACACAGCGGGACCCCCTCGACGACCAAGGGCGTTGCGTGGCCACAGATCCAGCACTCCACCGGGGCCGCCGGTCTCCACTCGGCCAGGCACTCGTAGACAAGAAAGGTAACCTGCATGGCAGACCTGAGTCATCGACCTGCACGTGATACTTCAAACACCGGCGGTCGGGCCGGTGTCCGCATCCAGGAGCCAGTCGGCATGCTGGCATCTCCCTGAAAATCGGGTTACTTCTAAGGCGAACACTGCCCAGGTCTCACCCGAGACGGCCGTACGCCTGGAAGAGGGGCACGTAGCCACCGAGTACGATGGCCGCCACCAGAAGGCCGACGACCAATAGAACGGCATCAGCCAGGATGTCCTGCAAGGCCTGGGCCGACGTCACCGCCTGGCGCATGTGAGCCTCCCCCAACTCGTATAGGACACTGGCCAGGTCGCCCGTCCGCAGACCCGTCTGGATAACCAACGTGTCCATCGGAGGAAAGCTCGCTTCACGAAAGACACGTCCAAAGTCCCCGACGATGGGGGCTTCTCGCAGGTAACTGGCGAGGGCCTGGCAGGCCTGTCGAACCCGAACGGTCCGACAAGCCTGAGCGGCCATCGCCCAAGCCCGGCCCGAACCTACGCCAGCCTACTCCCCGGCGGCGGCCGTCAAGAACGCCTGGCCCCAGTCCATCTCCAGGACGAACCGCCGGAGGCCCGGGATACAGCCGATCCAGACGTCGACCCGCCCTTGGAGCCTTGAAGGCGCCTGTCCGGCGGCCCACCAGACCAGGACCGTCATCCCCACGACTGCCGGCAAGCCCCACTGACCCAGACGGAGGACGCCTATACACCAAGCCGGCACCGTCCCGCCCATCTCGTGGACGACCCCGGCGACCGTCGGCAAGAATCGTTCCGCCAGGCCCCAAGTCGTCACGCTGGCCAGGACCAACGTCAAGATTTGCCGACTCAGGGCTGACCGGATGCCCTGCCGGACCGACCGCTTCAACTCCATCCGTCGGACCAGGGACGGGATCAAGCGGTCGAATTGCCCCGTGGCCTCAGCGGCCCGGACGCTCACGACCTCGTCGGGCTCGAACCCGACGTCTCGAAGGACCTCCCAGAGAGCCGAGCCCTCCACCAACGTTTCGGCCATCCGGCGGAACGTCTTGCCCAAGCGACCCGGAGGCGCCAGACTCCGAAGCATGTCAGGAACCGAGACACCCCACCGGAGGGCCTGGGCGATGAGACGGACCAGAACCAACCGCTGGTCCGAGGAAAGACCTCGGCCCGGCTGCACTTGCACCATGCGCACCGTCTCCGGCCTCCGGCTCTTTGGGTGTCAGGGACTGGTGCGGGGCACACCCGTAGGTGGACCGGAGACGAAGGACCGAAGACAGGCGCCCCCCCTCTCCGGTCTCTCGTCGCCGGTCGACTGCAGACCCCAGACCCTTCTGGAGACTGAGCCGCCCCGCATGGAACGAAGCGTTCCGTTTAACCCCTTTTAGGTTTTCTGTGATCTATCGCCTATAGTCCCCTTCCCTCGACACCCCACCTATTGCCAGAGCCGTCTCCCAGGTCCATGCGGCTCGATGAAAAGGGGGACCGAGTCGACATAGGGCCGGGACCCCATCCCTGGGTAAATCGGCATCCGCCCAGGCAGGCCCTGCGCACTGCCGAAGTGATGAGTAACATCTTTTCCGACCTCGCGAGAAAAACGAGTCTTTAGGAATGTGACAGAGTAACGAAGCGACGAAGAGATGGCGGGACGAACCGGCTACCTCAAAAAACCAAAGCCCGTCCCTGGGCAACGAGGATCCTCCGAGGAGAGTCCTTATCGTCGGCCTCCGCTCCCCTGGAAAAGAGGTCTCGGGGCCAGCTCCTCGACGTTCACGGCGATGGGGATTTACACGCCGAAAGCCCGGCTCGTTGAGTCGGGTCTCCCAAAAGTTCAAGCCCCGTCGGCTGGAGTGGAGGCTTCCGAAAGCGACCCTGCTCATTAAAGTAGGGTTAATGGGATGCGGCCATGAGTCTGAAGTAAGGCCCACGAATGGGTCGAAACAGGTCAGGGCGGGATAAGACGCTAAGCGAGGCGGTCGCCCGGACCCAAAGCCGGGCATGGGCGCCAAGGCCGTGCTGTAGTTTCTGACTCCCTGTCCACAGGCTGGCAGGCTGGGTGGCCGGCGGACCTACAGGCCTGAGGCTTGCACCCCTATCCCCATCCGACCGTTCGATGGC
>JANXAA010000296.1 GCA_025061865.1 Acidobacteriota bacterium
ACGGGTCGGCCCTGGGGGCACTGGTCGGAGCTTACCTAGCGACCCTGGGCGTGTCTATCTTCAACTATGTCCTCAACGAGGTCATGGATGCACCCTATGACGCTTACCATCCATTCAAGCAGGGCCGGCCGGTCGCCCAAAGCAGGGTTTCGGTCGGGGTCTTGATGAGCTTGGGCTTAGTGGCCCTCGGAGCCGGATTCCTGGTCGGCCATTGGATAAGCCCTCATGCTTGGCTCCCCCTGCTTTTTTTGGCCATCGCGGGCTTCCTGTATAACGTACCGCCGCGGACGAAAGACGTGCCGTACCTGGACGCCCTGACGGAGGCCGTCAACCAGCCTATCCGCTTTCTCATCGGGTGGTTCGGTGTCGTGACCTGGGGGCGGGACTGGCCGTCGCCATGGATCTTAGCCGCTGTATGGGCTTTTAGCGCTTTTCTCATGTACACGAAACGGCTTTCCGAGAAACTGAGCCTACCGGATGCAGTGGCGGTCCTCTATCGACGCTCTCTAGGGGCCTATTCCTTAGGCCGCTTGGTCGCCTGCATCGTCGGTTCGGGGATCGTCACGCTAGTCGCCTTAGCCGGGGCGGCTTTGCACCTGGGACGGCCTCGTTTGTGGCTTCTCCTCCCGGGGGTGGCGGTGTATGCGCTGTGGATTTACAGGCAGGCCACCCAGCATCCCCACTACAGCGATGAGCCCGAGGCCCTGTTCCGACACCCCGTCTTTCTGGTCCTCACCGGCCTTTTGACCGTCGGGGCCTTGTGGGCCCTTGGGTGAGGTGTAGAGACGATCGACGCCCCATCTGTTAGAGTCGATTCCGTCAAGAGGGGTAGTAGTGCATACCGTGAGGGGACGTCTTCAGGGGACAGGGGCATGACTGCTGGTGTCCCGAGATGACGCCGCCGTCGCCGGCGGCGTCCGGGAAAAATGGACACCCGTATGGCGGCCGGGAGTATTACATACGAGTCTGCTTATAGGGGGACGGGGACTTGCTGGAGGACGTCTTGGAGGACTCGCTGGGCCCATTCCGACGTCGACGTCGAGGGCGGCGTTCGGGGGATCAGACGATGGCTCCATACCGGGGTACATAAGGCCTGGATGTCGTCGGGTGTGACGTAGGGGCGCCCCTCCATCAGGGCCCGGGCTCGAGCGGCGGCGACCATGTGCTTACCGGCTCGAGGCGATATGCCTAAGAGGACCTGAGGATGACGTCGAGTCGCCCGAGCCAGTTGGACGATGTACTGGAGGACGTCTGAATGGACGTGCACTTGCTCGACCACTGCCTGGAGGGCCAAGACGTCCTGCGTCGTGGCGACAGCCTGGACCTGTTGGAGGAGGCGCTCCGGCGAAGGCGTCTGCAGGATATATGACTCGGCCTGGGGGTCCGGATAGCCGACGGGGATACACATCATGAAGCGGTCCATCTGGCTTTCCGGCAGGGGGAACGTCCCCTGGAACTCGATGGGATTCTGAGTCGCCATTAGGAAGAACGGCCGGGGCAGGGGATATACCCGATGGTCCAGGGAGACCTGGTGCTCGGACATGACTTCCAGGAGGGCGCTCTGGGTCTTGGGGCTCGCCCGATTGATTTCGTCGGCCAAGACGATATGAGCGAAGACCGGGCCTTCCCGGAACTCGAAGGTCTGGGTGTCTGGCCGCCAGATATGAACCCCCAAGATGTCCGAAGGGAGCATGTCGCTGGTGAACTGAATGCGGCGGAACGACGCCTGGATGGCCCGAGCCAGTGCTTGAGCCAAGACTGTCTTACCGACGCCGGGTACGTCCTCCAGGAGGATGTGGCCCCCAGCGATTAGGGCCGTCAGGGCCAGGTCGACGGCCTGGTCGACACCCAAGACGACCTTCTGGACTTCTCGGCGAATCGACCGAATCCGGTCGGTCGCATTCATACGTCGACCCGCAGGTGGAGTTCTCGAAGCTGGCGTTCGGTGACTTCCGACGGACTCCCCGTCATGAGACACTGGCCCGATGAGGTCTTGGGGAAGGCGATGACGTCTCGAATTGAGGGCGCCCCGGCCAGGAGCATCACGATCCGGTCTAGGCCCAGGGCGATGCCTCCGTGGGGCGGCGCCCCATAGCTCAGGGCCTCCAGCAGGAAGGCGAACTTCAAGCGGTACTCCTCCGGCGGGATTTGCAGGACCTCGAAGACACGTTCTTGGTCCAGGCGACGGTAATTTCGGATACTCCCACCACCGATCTCGACGCCGTTGACGACCAGGTCGTAAGCCCGGGCCCGCACCCGCTCGGGCCGGGACGAAAGCCACTCGAGCGTCTCCGGCTGGGGACTCGTGAAGGGGTGGTGCCGGGCGACCCAACGGCCTTCCTCATCGCTCCACTCGAGGAGGGGGAAGTTGACGACCCACAGGAAGTGCCACTCGGCGCTGTTAGGAACCCACCCCTCTTGACGGGCCAGCTCTAGGCGGATTGTGCCTAAGGCGCTACACGTAGCCTCCCGAGGGCCCGCCATCAAGAGAGCCAGTCCCCCCTCCGCCAGCCCAAGACGTTCCCGCAAAGCCGCCAGCTCCGTCGGCCGCAGGAACTTGGCGACCGGCGACTGAGGTGCCTCGCCTTCAGGCCATCGGACCCAGACAAGACCCCGGCCGCCGAGCTGTTTCGCCCGTTCGGTGAGATAGTCCAACCGATTCCGGGGCCAGGCGGCTCCGCCCGGGATCGCCAGGGCCGTGACGACGTGGTCCTCCGTCCGGGCCGCCTCCCGGAAGATCCGGAACTCAGTATCAATAAAGAGGTTCGTGACCGTCGCGAGGCCGTAGCCGAAACGGGTGTCCGGCTTATCAGAACCATAGCGTTCGATAGCCTCGTCATAGTCCATCCGGGGGAAGGGGATGGCGACGTCGTAGCCCGCTTCTTGCCACATCCGCCGGACGAGGCCCTCCGTCAGATCCATGACGTCGTCTTCCGTGACGAAGCTCATCTCGATGTCGACCTGCGTGAACTCGGGCTGGCGGTCGGCCCGCAAGTCTTCGTCCCGAAAGCACCGGGCGATCTGAAAGTAGCGGTCGAAGCCAGCGACCATCAAGACTTGCTTGAATAGCTGGGGGGACTGGGGCAGGGCGTAAAACTTGCCCGGCTGGAGACGGGATGGGACCAGAAAGTCCCGAGCCCCCTCGGGCGTCGACTTCGTGAGGATGGGCGTCTCGACTTCCAGGAAGCCCTGCTCGTGCAGGTACTGGCGGGCTGCCCAGACGACGCGATGTCGGAGCTCTAAGTTCCGGAACATGGCCGGCCGCCGCAGGTCCAAGTACCGGTAGCGCAGACGGGTCGTATCGTGAACGTCCGCCTCGTCGGTGATGGAGAAGGGGACTGGCTCGGCCGGATTCAGGACTTC
>JANXAA010000297.1 GCA_025061865.1 Acidobacteriota bacterium
GTTCGACCCCCGAGGTCACCGCTTTCGTCAATGGCGTAATGGTCCGGTACTTGGATTTCAACGACACGTACCTCTCTCGGGAACCCCTCCACCCCAGCGACATGATTCCGGCCCTGATGGCCCTGGCCGAATGGCGCCGGTGTTCGCCCAGGGACTTTATCGCCGCCGTCGCCGTCGCCTACGAGGTCGGGGTCACCCTCTGTGATGCGGCCAGTCTACGGGCCCATGGCTGGGATCATGTGAACTACATCGCCGTCGGGACGGCCTGCGGCGCGGCCCGTCTCCTAGGCCTGACGCCGAGCCAGACGGAGCACGCTATTGCCATTGCGACCGTGCCCCATGCAGCGCTCCGTCAGACTCGGGCCGGCGAACTTTCGATGTGGAAGGGGGCAGCGGCGGCCAACGCCGCCCGGAATGCTGTCTTCGCGGCCCTCTTAGCCGAAGCCGGGATGACCGGCCCTTTCCAACCCTTTGCGGGTGAGATGGGCTTCTTCCGTCAGCTCTTGGGGGGTGAAACTTTCGACGAGGCGGCCCTCCAGGGCCTAGTCGAGGGTCGGCCCCCACGGCGCATCTTGGATACGTACATCAAGTATTGGCCCGTCGAGTACCACGCCCAAAGTGCTGTGGATGCCGCCCTTCAGCTCCGGCGTGAGCTGGGTGACCCCGCTCAGGTCGCGGCCGTCCACATCGACACCTTCCGGGCGGCCTATGAGATCATTGCCAAGGACCCTGAAAAGTGGGAACCCCGAACGCGGGAGACAGCCGACCACTCCCTTCCCTACATCGTGGCCGTCGCCCTCCTGGATGGACGGGTAAACCGAGAGTCCTTTTCGTCAGAACGGATTCAAGACCCGCGAGTCCGGGACCTCCTGAAGCACCGGGTAACGCTCCGGGAGGATCCCGACTTGACAAGTCAGTATCCGGAGGGCATCCCCAACCGCATCACGGTCAAGACGTCTGACGGCCGGACTCTTTCCCGGGAAGTCCGGTATCCCCGGGGCCATGCCCGAAACCCGATGACTGACGAAGAGGTCCTTGCCAAGTTTCGAGCCAACGTAGCCGCCTACTGGACGGCCGAGCAGGCCGACCGGGTGGCTGACCTCGTCCTGCATCTGGAAGAGCTGTCCGAGTGGGACGAATTTATGACGTGGCTCCGGGTATAGGGTGATCCGCGAGTTCGGGAATCCGGGAGTCCAACCATCGGACAGTTGGGCAGATAGGCAAATAGGAAGTGGGGATGGGTCGTGAGTCGGAGGCCGGCCGTCATGAGTGGGTCCACGTGTGCAAGGGCCAACAGTAGGTGGGACTGAATGCAAGCCAAGAGCCGTGACCCAACACCTAATCCGGGATAACCGGCCACTTCGGGGAAGCTGTCATGAAAGTGTGCTTTCGGATTCGACGGTACGATCCAGAAAAGGCGTCCAAGCCTTACTGGCAGGACTTCGAGGTCGAGGTCGAGCCGACGGACCGAGTCCTGGACGCCCTACATTACATTAAGTGGTACCAAGACGGGACCCTGACCTTTCGACGGTCTTGTGGCCACGGCATCTGCGGGTCCGACGCTATGGTCATCAACGGCCGCAACCGGCTGGCTTGTAAGGCCCTCATCAAAGAGCTGGGGTCTCGAATTGTCGTCGAGCCTCTCCGGGGCTTTCGCGTCATTAAGGACTTGGTCGTCGATATGGAAGGCTTTTTCGCCAAGTACCGGGCCGTGAAGCCCTACTTCATCACGCATTCGCCGGAGCCGGAAAGGGAATGGCTCCAGTCACCGGAGGACCGAGCCCGATTTGACGATACGACGAAGTGCATTCTCTGCGCCGCCTGTACGACGGCCTGTCCCTCCTTCTGGGCCAATCCAGACTTCATCGGACCGGCGGCCATCGTCCAGGCTCATCGTTTCCTATTCGACAGCCGGGACGAGGGGACTGAGGAACGGTTGGCGGCCCTCCACAGTCGGGACGGCGTCTGGCGATGTCGGACTGTATTCAACTGTGTAGAAGCCTGTCCCCGGGGCATCGACGTCACCCGCGCCATCGAGGCGGTCAAGCGTCTTCTGCTGACGCGAAAGCTGTAAATTTTCGAGGAGAAAAGAAGGCGAGAAGATAAGAAGGACAAAGTTTGTAAGGGTGCGGCCTTAAGGGGATCCTCGAGCGGATATCTGTGCTCTTCTGTCTTCTCTTCTCCTGGCCCCCTGACTTCTCCTCTCTTCTCCGTCTCTCCGGCTTCATCCCGTCATCCGACTGGCGAACATCGCCACGCAGAGAAAGAGGAGGTACAAGAGGGCCGTCCCGAAAAACCGACGGGCAGTCATCCAGGCGGGCCGTCGGGCGAATCGGAGACCCGCGACCATCAGCCAGAGGCCCAGGACCGCCGCCGTCCCCAGATACAGGGGCCCGGCCATCTTCAAGAAAAAGGGAAGAGTCCCGAACAGACCCAAGCCCGCGGCTGAGGCGGCCAGAAGAGTCGGGACGCGTTCGGGACGACTGGGCAAGAGGACAAACCCGGCTCGGTGGAGATCATCCCGATACATCCAGGCGATGGTCATCAGATGGGGCCACTGCCAGAGCCACAGGAGAGCGAACAGGAGCCATCCCCGGAGGTCGACAGAACCGGCGGCGGCTGACCACCCGATTAGGGGCGGGAGGGCACCAGCGACAGCCCCTGGCACGTTGCACAGCCAAGTGACCCGTTTGAGGGGCGTATAGATGAATACGTACGTCGACCAAGCGATCAGTGCTAACACGAGAGCCCGGAGTCCTACCATTCCCAGGAGGGCCGCTCCCAGGACCGACAGGCCGACCCCGTAAGCCAGGCCCCCGGCCGGGGGGACGCGGCCGGCCGGGAGAGGTCGATAGCGGGTTCGTTCCATCCGAGCATCCGCGTCCCGTTCGACGTACTGGTTCAAGGCGCCAGCCCCGGCCGTGACGAGAGCCGTCCCCAGCAGAGTGCCCCAGAAGGCCAGGCTCGGGGCCTCGCCCCCCGCCATCCAATACCCCAGAGCCGTCGTCACGACGACAAAGGCCGTGATCCCCGCCTTGCCCAGCATGGCCAGGTCCCGTACATACACCCAGACCCGTTCCGTCGTCCGAAGGGTCACGACTTGCATCCCGCCTCGACTCCCCGTAGACGGAGCGCCCAAAAAGTCCCAACCGCCAAGAGCAGGGCACCCGTCATGACATGGAGGGTCGTCGGAATCCAGTGCCGAGTCCACCAGATCAGCCACCCGCCTAACACGATTTGTACAACCCAGCCGTACATCAGGACCCGAGCGGCGCCGGTGATGGCTGGCACGTCCCGAAATCGGCGCAGGGCGGGGATCCCGACAGCGTGGATAACGACGCCCACGAGCACGGCACCGACCC
>JANXAA010000298.1 GCA_025061865.1 Acidobacteriota bacterium
ATTGCACGGTACCCAAATCGCCGTGTCGTTCCAGGAATCTCGACCGCCAGGGCTGGGGAAATTCGACGAAGGCGACGAGTTCCTCCGGAAACACGTCGTTCGGCCCGACCGGATACCAAGGTTCGTCGGACAGGTCTTCCCAGTCATCCCGAGGCGGCGGCTTCTGTCGGAACTGAAGGTTCGTTACCCAATTCAGCTCATCGTAATCGTACAAGACCACCCGACCGTGGCGGGTGACCCCAAAGTTTTTGATGAGCAGGTCACCCGGAAAGATATTCGTATGGGCCAGGTCCTTGATAGCCTGTCCATATTCGTCGATCACGGTCCAAAGCGCTTTCTCATCGGCCGCCCGGATATACAGATTTAGGGGCATAACCCGTCGTTGGATGTATACGTGGCGGACGACTACCGAAGTTGCGTCAGCTTGGACGGTATGCCCGGCCATACAGAGGAGCTCCGTGAGCAGAGTCGGGTCGAAGCGAGAACGGTCAAACTTCAAGTGCTCAAACTCCTGAGTGTCGACGAGGCGTCCGGCTCGGTCGTGTTTAAATACGAGGTAATACTTCTCCATCACCGCCTTTCGGCTCGTGCGCTTCGGGTAATCGAATCGGTCTTTGATGACCTTAAATACGGCCTCAAAATGGGGCAGGGTGAAGACTGTCATGACTGTCCCAGGTTCGCCGGGGGCGAGTACGAAGCGGTCATCCGAATGGGCGAGGTGGTCCAGGAGTTCCCGGTAAAATTCCGTCTTGCCGTGCTTGTGATAGCCGATGGCGGTGTACAGCTCAGAAGGTCGTTTGCGAGGGAGGAGGGTCCTGAGGAACTGGATGACGTCGTACGGACGGTCGACGAGGACGAGAAAGTACCAATGGGCGAAGCTAAACAGGATGCTGATCTCGTCTTCGTCCAGGAGGACGGCGTCCAGGGTGATCCCCTCGGGGGGGTGGAGGAGCGCTAGGGCAAAGGGAATCGCATGCGGGCCGGCAAAGAGTTTACCGACCAGGTAAGCGCCCTTGTTGCGGAAAAATACGGACGGGATCATCTCCGCTCGATGAATGGGCGGGAGCCCCTGAAAGCACCGGTGAGATTCGATGGCCCGGGCCGCCCGGCTCACGTCCCGGTCGAGGTCGGCAAAGGGAGCTCGAAAGGGCAGACCCCGTAAGAGGTCGCCCAGCAGGGCCTCAATCGATTCGACGGGTTCGTAAACTCGGGTACAGGCCCGGCCGGCGGGGTTCGAGGGGGTCTCAAAAGCGGTGTGGACGAACTCGATCCGGGGGTCGACGCCGACCGTGGAAAAGATCCGGCGAGTCACGGAGTTGAAGAATGTCTCGGCGAGTTCCCAATCGTCTCGGTCGGTCAGGAGTCCGGCATAGGCCCTTCGGGCCGCCATCCAGAGGATGGGGTCGTCGACCCGGTCCTCCCAGGACCGATGGAGCGTCGCCACCGCCTGGTCGACGGCTTCTCGATAGAGGTCCAGGCGGGCCGCCGCATCCCGCAGGATCCCCGCCCAATCCCGTCGTTCGAATCGGTCGCGCGCCCGCCGGGTGACGTCCCGAAACTGTCGGTGATAGGCATCAAAAGCCTCGAGAATCGCCGTCGCCCCTTCACGGGCCCGGCCTTCGTCTCCTGAAACTACAGGCATAGGCCTTGACATCACTCAAACTGCTCCGCTTCGGTCGAGGCGTCTAATGCGGTGACAGCCCGGCCTCCCGTGACGACGGTCACGATGGCGTCAAAGTAGCCCGTCCCTACGAATCGTTGGTGACGGACCGTCTGGTAGCCTTCCCGAGCGAGTTCAAACTCCCGCTGTTGGAGGCGTACATAGGCCGGCATGCCTTCCCGATGATATCCCCGGGCGAGTTCATACATGCTGGCATTTAAGGCATGGAATCCGGCTAAGGTGATGAATTGGAAACGATAGCCCATCTCGGCCAAGGATTCCCGGAAACGCGCAATGGTGGCCTCGTCCAGATGCCGCTTCCAGTTGAAGGAGGGCGAGCAATTATAGGCCAAGAGTTTGCCTGGAAACCGTTCGTGCATCGCTTGGGCGAAGGTACGGGCCTCGTCCAGGTCCGGCGTTTTGGTTTCAAACCACAGCATATCCGCGTAGGGGGCCACGGCTTGGGCCCGAGCGATGGCGTAAGCCAGTCCGGCGCGAACCCGATAAAACCCTTCGGGGGACCGCTCCCCTAAGATAAACGGCCGGTCGACAGGGTCGATGTCAGTCGTGACAAACTGGGCATCCCGGGCATCGGTCCGGGCGATGAGGACCGTCGGAACGCCCAGCACGTCAGCGGCGAGACGGGCGGCCACGAGTTTCTGAACGAACTCGCCGACGGGGACGAGGACCTTCCCGCCCAGATGACCGCACTTTTTCATAGAGGCGACCTGGTCTTCCAAATGGATCGCCGCTGCGCCAGCCTCGATAAGGGCCCGCACGAGCTCGTACGTATTCAGAATCCCGCCGAATCCGGCCTCGGCGTCTGCCACGATGGGCACTAGCCAGTCGATCGTCCCGCTTGCCTCCAGCCATTGGATCTGGTCCGCCCGGAGGAGGGCGTTGTTGATCCGACGAACCAATTCGGGCAGGCTGTCTACCGGATAGAGCGACATGTCCGGATAGGTTTGTCCGGCTTCGTTGGCATCCGCCGCGACCTGCCATCCGCTCACGTAAATGGCCTGCAGGCCGGCCTGCACCATCTGGACCGCCTGGGTCCCCGTGAGCGCCCCCAGGGCCCCCACCCACGGCTCGGTCTGGAGTAGATGCCAGAACCGTCCCGCACCCCGCCGGGCTAACGTGTGCTCGATCCGGACCGACCCGCGTAATCGCACCACGTCTTCCGGGTGGTACGGACGTTGCACACCCCGCCATCGCGGATTTTCCGCCCAGTCCTGGGCGAGTTCTTGAATCTCCTTGGCACGGTCCATCCCGTCATTCCTCCTATGGTCTCCACCGGGCATCGGGGAGGCTGTTAGTCGATAAGGTCGTAGGCATCTTGAGTCAGAAATTCGATGAATTCTGTCCCGTTTACGAGCCGGTCGAGGAGCCGAGCCGCCTCATCGAATCGGCCGCTCTCAAACCGCTGGGGTCCGACCAGCGAACGGATGGCCTCCAGTTCCTCGGCCATCACGCGCCGGATGCGGTCCGCATCGACCCGCGGGCCGTCCGCCAGGTGTACGCCATGCGTGCGCCACTGCCAAAGCTGAGCCCGGCAGATCTCGGCCGTGGCCGTGTCCTCCATGAGGTTCCAGATCGCGACACAGCCGACGCCCGAGAGCCATGATTCGAGATACTGGAGGGCCACATTCACGTCGTTCCGCAGGCCCACTTCGGTACAGGTCCCGTCGGGGAC
>JANXAA010000299.1 GCA_025061865.1 Acidobacteriota bacterium
TCAACCAATGGGACGTACCCGTGACGTTAGCCTACACCTTCGAGACGACCCGCTTCTGGTGGTTCGGCCCCCTGTCGGGTCAGACGGGTCGGATCGCCGTCATCTATTCGTTGCCCTTCTCCCAGGACTTTATCCAGCGGACGACCCTCTACGGGGACTACCGGCGGTACTTTCGCCTGAGTCGGTTCTCTCTTCTGGCGGTCCGGCTCCAGGGCTTCCTGTCGACGGGCGAACGGCCTTACATTTTCGTTTTCGGTGGGGGCCTGAGCTTCCGAGGCTTTGACTTTCGGGAGCTTATCGGGAACCGGGGCGCTGTGGCGAGTGTAGAATACCGCTTCCCCTTGTTCCCGGCAGTCTGGCGGCGGCAAACCCCCATCTTGGAGGCCTTCCGGGCCCGTCTGTTTGCCGATGCGGGAGTGTTCCGGTTAAGCGAGGACGTATTTTTCGTCCCTATCTCGAGAAGCGGGTTCGACGTCAGTCAGGGCGTGGGGTCCTTTGGAGCAGGTCTGACGGTGTTCTTAGGGGGCTTGCCCTTTAACGTGGACCTCTCGTACACGTGGGGCCGCCCCTTGGCCGAGCCGAACGCCCGGTATCGCATTGATACCCGCCTCCGCGTTGACTTCTCTATCGGATATCCCTTCTGAAGCGGGGCCCAGGGGCCAACTCTCGGGTCCCGGCTATCGGGATGAGGCCCTGGGTTTTCAGACGCACGGCAAAAACCTGACCCCCGACCTCCGACTCCTTAAAAACTGGACGCCGATGGGACGGGGACCCAGCACCCGAGACCCGCTACTCCCACTCGATGGTGGCGGGTGGCTTGGAAGTCACGTCTAAGACGACCCGGTTAACACCTCGGACTTCATTAACGATGCGGGCGGTCAGGCGTCGGAGGAGGTCTTCGGGGAGGTACACCCAGTCGGCCGTCATGCCGTCTTGGCTCTCAACGATACGGAGGGCGATCACGTGGGCATAACTGCGTTCATCGCCCATCACACCGACGGTCCGGACGGGGATGAGGACGGCAAAACTCTGCCACAGTCGCTCGTACCAGCCGCCGAGCCGGATCTCGGCCTCGACGATGGCGTCCGCCGCTCGCAGGATGGCCAGCCGCTCGGGTGTAACCTCGCCCAGGATGCGAATCGCCAAGCCGGGCCCTGGAAACGGCTGGCGGTGGATGACGTCGTCGGGTATCCCCAGGAGACGGGCTATCTGCCGGACCTCGTCCTTAAAGAGCTCCCGAAAGGGTTCGAGGACCTCCATCCCCATGGAGCGGACAGCCTCGACGAGGTTGTGGTGCGTCTTGATGACGGCCGACGGCCCTAAGGAGGCCCCGCTTTCGACGACGTCTGGATAAAGGGTCCCTTGAGCGAAGAACTGAAAGGGCCGGATCGAGCGGGTCACTTGGATGAATACGTCCACGAAGGTATCCCCGATGATGCGGCGCTTCTGCTCGGGGTCCGTCACACCCCGGAGGCGTTCCAGAAAGATTTCCGAAGCGTCCACGTAATGGAGGGGAATACCCATCCGGTCCCGGAGATTCGCCTGGACGGCCTCGGGCTCGCCCTGCCGGAGAAGCCCGTTATTGACAAACACAGCCAGCATCCGGTCCCCGGCGGCCTCGTGGATGAGGCGGGCCAGGACCGTGCTGTCGACGCCTCCGCTGACAGCGACCAAGATGTCACCCTCCTGGCTCCGGGCTTGGACCCAGGCGATAAGCTCCCGCATGTAGGCCGCCAGGTCCCAGTCCCGCGCGGCCCCGCACACGTCGAACACAAAACGAGCCAGGATGTCCCGACCGTAGGCCGTATGGGCGACCTCAGGGTGGAACTGGACGCCGTAAAGGCGGCGTCGGGGGTCCGCAAAAGCGGCGCAGGGTGTCGCCTCCGTATGGGCCAGAACTTGAAACCCCGGCGGTAGACGCTCGACCCGGTCGCCGTGGCTCATCCAGACCTGAAACGTAGGAGGGAGTTCTTGAAACAGGACGTCCGGCGTCTCGACCTCTACACGAGCCGGGCCGTATTCCCGGATGGGTCCCGGCACGACCTGGCCTCCGAGCTGATGAGCCATGAGCTGAAGCCCATAACAGATGCCTAAGATCGGAATGCCGGCCTGATAGACCTCGGGACAGACCGTCGGGGCGCCGCGCTGGTACACGCTCTGGGGGCCGCCTGAGAAGATAAGGCCCCGCAGGGTTCCCTCAGCGAGACCAGCCGTGAGGACCTCCCAGGGACTATGGTAGGGGACGATCTCGGCGTATACACCCATCTCCCGGACGCGCCGGGCGATGAGTTGCGTGTACTGAGAACCGAAGTCGACGACCCGAATCTGGGCCTTTCGAATAGGCCGCATAAATCCCTCATAACCCCTCATTCGGTGAGGGCTTCCCTAAAAATCCCCGACCCCCGCACTCCACACCGAAATCACGACAGGCCCCAAGACCCGGGACCTGACTATTCCGGCCAGCGCCCGTCGAGAGTGACGACGATGAAGACCCGTCCTTCGGCGGCGACCAGGCTGAAGCCCAGTTCTTGCGTGCCCCGACGAGCCTCGATGACACCGGCCTCTTCGGGCGTCTCCCGAAGCAGGTCCGCCGTCTCCGAGGGCGGAACACCCTCGACCCAGGGCGGTCGGTCTCGAAATTTTAGGACAATCTTTCGGATTTGCCAGTCTTGGTCTTGCAGGCGCTGGACAAGGGACTCGGCCGACGGTCGTACAGAGCCTTCCAGGAAGCTGACGACCCGCATGTAATGCGGGGCTTCCCAGAGTTCGCTTTCCACCTCGCCGCCCGACGGCAGGATGGACCGAAGCGTTTCGTCGATGGCTGGAAGGCCCATCCGACCCCTTGGGTAGGCCGAGCCTGCCTGGATAGTGACGGTCGCTTCCCGAGCCTGCGTGCCGTAGACTTCATACCGCCAGCCGTCTCGGTAGAGCCGGACCTGCCAGGCGACCCGGGACCGCGCTTTGCCCCGACTCGTTAACTCGAGGGACCCGACAGACCAGGACGACGACGTCTCCCGCAAGGGCAGGTCTCGGAAAAACATGTAGAGGTCCCGCCATGAAGCAGACGCGGCCAGCTCGATGCGGGCTCGGCAGGGGCCGTCCGGCGGGGCCTCGACGATCTGGAGGCGGGCGGCTCTTGGCAGGGGCAGGTCCCCGAGACGGACGCAGACATCCGTCAGTTCGACGTCCGCCGATGGCACCGGACGACTGGCGAGGACCCCGAGCAAGAACCCACTGACGATCCATAGCCTTTGCCGGTTCACGCGGGCGACCTCCAAGATAAGGTCCCGGGTGCCGGGTTCTAGACCCATCAGCGTCAGGGCTTCAGGGGGTCG
>JANXAA010000029.1:0-5440 GCA_025061865.1 Acidobacteriota bacterium
CACTCGTCTGCCATAGACGGGATCTCGTCACGGGCTAATGGAAATGAGCGATTGTATCGGGCAGATGGGCAGGTCGGCCGATGGGGAAGCGGGGAGATAGGAGCGCAGGAGGAACCCCCTTAGCAGTGTCCCCCAGAATCCAGGAGTCCCGCCTGTCTGGATATTACCAGTAATGTCCGAAGTCAGACGGCCTGATAAACGACATGCGGAGACATTCTAATCGCTATCCGCTCTCCTATTCTGTTTCCCTATCTGCTCACTTGCGACCTGCTCGATCAGCGGATCTTCTGCCGCCATTCGTCCAAGATGTCGGCCAGGGTCTGCCGAAGGGCATAGGTGGGAACCCACCCCGTATGGGCCCGGATCTTGGCGGGGTCGCCGACCAGGACCGGAATGTCAACCCGGCGGTATCGACGGGGATCGGTCTCGATGCGGATCGAGACGGTCGCCATACCGAGTAATTGCTGAAGGAGGTCCCGAATGGAGAAGCCCTGACCTGAACACACATTGTAGGCCTCCCCGGGTCGGCCTCGTTCGACCAGGAGACGATACGCCCGGGCGATGTCTCGAACGTCAGTGAAGTCCCGGACGGCCTCGACATTCCCGACGCGCAGGACAGGTTCGGCCTGACCGGCCTCAATACGGGCGATCTGGGAGGCAAAGTCGGCACAAACGAACCCAGCATGCTGACCCGGGCCGACGTGATTAAAAGAACGGGTGACGATGAGGGGGATCTTATAAGCTTGATAATACTGAAACCCCAAGAGTTCCTGACAAGCCTTGCTGAGGCCGTACGGGCTGACCGGCCGCAGGGCCTGAGTTTCCCGAATCGGGTTGTCCTCCGGCCGCACGATTCCGTAAACTTCCGCCGAGCCGACGAGGAGGACCCGAGGCCGGAAGCCGGCCCGGGCTAAGGCGTCCATCAGGTAGAAGGCCCCCCAGAAGTTCACTCGCAGGTAGCGATGGGGGTCCTGCCAGGACTGACCGACATGGGCCAATCCGGCCAGATGGAAGACGACATCGGGTCGGACACCATCCAGGACAGTCCGCCAGCCGGCGGGCGATACGACGTCGAGAGGCCACCACGTGACACCATCCGGGGGGGTCTCCGGCGAAGCCCTTTCCCCGTGATAGGTCGCATGGACTTGGTACCCCGCCACGACCAGCTCACGGAGTAGAAAACGACCGACAAAGCCACTGCCGCCGGTGACCAAGGCGACTGCCATGACTGTTCCTAATAGGACGGCCCTATCGGACGGACCTGCATCCAGGAGCAGACCGACTTCAAGCGACCTTATCGGGGTCAGCCGTCTTTTTCCGCTTGGACTCTTTGCCGCCAGTAGTTCAGCAGGTCCTGCAAAGTTTGCTCGAAGGGGATCTGAGGCGCCCAGCCGGTCGTTTCCCGAAACCGGGTCGAGTCGCCGATAAGGACCTCGACGTCCGAAGGTCGTAGACGTCGAGCATCGACCTGAACGTCGACATCTACGGACGTCATGCGCAGGAGCCTTTCCAAGACCTCTCGGATCTTGTAGCCCCGGCCGGAGGCGACGTTGTAAACGTCACCGGGGGCGCCGTGTTCCAGAGCGAGCCAGTAGGCGCGGACCATGTCCCGGACGTCCGTGTAGTCCCGGATGGCCTCCAGGTTGCCGACGTGCACGACCGGCGGCCGCAGGCCTGCCTCGATCTCGGCGACCTGCTTGGCCAGATTCGATTCAGCGAAGACCTCGCCCCGGCGGGGGCCTGTATGATTGAAGCCTCGCGTGCGGACGATGTGGGTCCTATAGCTCATGTAGTACTGATAACCCAGTAGGTCCTGAGCGACTTTGGACACAGCGTAAGGGCTCAAGGGACGGAGGGGGTTCGTCTCCCGAACGGGGACCTCATGGGGGTAGACGAGACCATACTCCTCGCTGGAACCGGCGACCTGAATCCGCACAGGCAAGCCCAAAGCCCGACAAGCCTCCAAGAGGTGAATCTGTCCGATGACGTTAACCTGAAAAGTCTCAGAGGGCAGACGCCAAGACGTCGGCACAAAGCTCTGAGCGGCCAGGTGAAAAATCCGGTCGGGCCGGACTTGATAGAGGGTCCAATAGACGGCAGCGGCGTCCTGAAGGTCGCATTCGACTAAGTGGATGCGGTCGAGCAGGTGACGCACGTTGTCCATCCGACTCCGCCATCGGTAGAGGCCGTAGACTTCTACATCGGGATGGTGCTGGAGGATGTACTCGGCGAGATGACTGCCCGCAAATCCCGTGATCCCCGTGATAAGCACACGCATAGAAAGACCTCTCGTCCGCAAATAGAAGTAGAATCCGCACCCTAACCTAAGGACTGGGGATGCTCGTCGCCCCCTTGGGCATGTCGATCAATAGGGCCGTCGCCTCATGAGGATCCAGATGGTTTAGCTTTCCGGCTCTTCGAGAACAATTCTTCAAACTTTGTGATGCTTATGACCGCATGACGGGATCATGCAGGAAGCTATCTTCTCTTAAATGACCCTCAGCGGGAGGAGCCCGGGGACGAATTGGGTTTCGGCGCTTGTTGTTGCTGGAGGGCCTGCGTGGCCCGTTTGATCATGTCCTGGTATCGGTCGTCCTTGGACAACTCATACGCCTTCTTGTAATAGTCGAGGGCGTCCTTAAAACGCTTCTGGTTTTCATACACGTACCCCAGGAGTTCGTAAACCTTGGGATTCTGAGCCTGGGCCTGCCGCCACTGCAGGAGGGTCGCCTCGGCGTTTGGCCAGTCCTTCAGGCCGATGTAAGCCTGCGCTAAGTTGTAAAGACGAGTCGGATTCGAGTCCGGGAGCTGTTTAAAGATACTGACAGCCTTTGCGTAGTCCTGCAAGGCCAGGTAGGCGATCCCCAGTTGACCCAGGACCTCCGGGGAGGCACCCCCGTGAGCGACGAGCGCCTCCCCGACCTCCCGAGCCCGGGCATAGTTCTGCGTCACATTGGCGGCCTCGATGAGGTAGCGGGCATAGTCCCGGTGGTTGGGTCGGAGTGTGTAGGCTCGGTTCAAGTACTGATAGGCCTCCGGGCCTTGTTTCCGGCGCAAGGCCACGAGTCCATTCAGGTAGAGGAGAGAATCGTCGTTGGGCTGGGCCTGGAGGGCTTGTTGGAGGTCGGTGGCCGCTTTATCGACGTTTCCCAAGGCCAAGTGGGCCGCCCCCCGCAGTTTCAAGGCACCCGGTAGGAGAGCCCTATCCTCTGGTTTAGCCGCATTCGGCAGGCCCTGGTCGACATACTGGACGACAGCCTTGTACTGCTTCCGCTGCATGGCCGCATAGGCCAGGTAGTAGTAAGCACCGAAGTGTTTCGGCTCTAGCTCGATGACCTTCTGAAGGTTCTTTTCGGCGTCGGCCATCTTGTTCAGATTGATTTGGCACAGGGCCAGCATGTAGTAGCCCGCTGGATGGGTAGGATTCTCCGCGATGACCTGCTCGAAAGCAGCGGCCGCACCTGCATAATCTTTCTTCTGAAAGAGTTGAATTCCCTGTTCCCATAAGGGATTCTCCTGAGCCCCCAAGCCCAAGACACTGCCCATGAGGACACTCAAGAGGATCCACGCCGTCAAACCCTCCTTTTGGGCACGCATGCCTTATCCTCGATGATAAAGGGGGTCGAGTCCTATCGTCGGCGACCTTGGCTACTGGACCGTCGCCGGACTCCCCATCGACTCCGAAGCCGTAGCACCGATCGGTTCAGTCAAGATTCCGATGTTCCGGGCACCGCCCTGGCGGACGACGTCAAGAATCCGCATGGCATTCTCATAATTGACGTCGTCGTCTGCCGTGAAAAAGATCATCTGCGTCGATCGACCCTGCATGATCTGCTGGACACGACCCAGGAGTTGTCCCGGCGGGACCTCTTCTCGGTTAATGAACACCCGACAACTGGACAATTGCCCAGGTCCGCAAGGCGATGTCACTCGGATGACGATCTGCTCCGAGGCCGAGGGCGGGGTCTGCGTCTGTGCCCGGGGCGGCAATTTCGACAAATAGCCCACCTGCGCGATCAGGACCGTGACGACAATCATGAAGATAATCAGGAGCACCAGGCAGATGTCGATAAAGGGGATCACATTGGGGTCCGACATCGGCCCGCCGCGGCGACCCCCGACTTGAATGCCCATGACCGATTCCTCCCCGACGGATTAAGACCGACGGCTCTTGTCGACAATCAGACCTACATTGGCAAACCCCGACGCCTGTACAGATTTCATCAAGTTCCGCACGTCTCCGTACTTGACCCGACGGTCTGCCTTAATCAAGACCTGGCGGCCCGGGTTACGGGCGTTTAGTTCCTTCATCTTGGCCTCGAACTTGGACAGGTCCCCGTACAGGGTCGCATATCGGGTATCGCCGATGTACACACTCAGGTCGTGTCGTAAGGAGACCGTTAACTGTTTTTCCTCCCGCTTAATCTCCTCGGGATGGGTCGTCATCGGGAGTTGGACGGCGGCCCCGACCTGGAGCATAGGCGTGATGACCATGAAGATGATCAGCAAGACCAACGTCACGTCGATCAGGGGGATCACGTTGGGGTCAGAGGTGACTTCCAGCGGTTCTGACCGCCAGCGCTTAAACACGCTTGGCATACATGACCTCCTGGACGTCGACCAGGTAGTCTAACAGGTCCGCTGCGATATTCCCCATCTCGTGTTGGATGCGCTCCACACGAACGGTGAAGTAATTGTACAGCCACACGGCCGGGATGGCGACAAGCAAACCGAAGGCCGTCATGACAAGGGCCTCGGCGATACCCCCCGACACCTGCCCGATGGCCGCCGCTCCGGCCGTCTTAATGGCCTGGAAGGCGTTGATGATGCCGATGACCGTCCCGAAAAGACCGACAAAAGGCGCCGTCGCTCCCACCGTAGCCAGGGTGCTCAGACCCCGCTTGAATTCGTGAATCTCCAGGATGCTGGCCCGTTCCATAGCGTGCTGGGTCCGTTCCAAGGCCTTATGGGGCTGGAAGGCCTCTTCCAACTCGGTCGTCGCCGTCCCATGAGGGTTGGCCGAGGCCACATGAGCCGACGTTTCCATGATGCGTAGGAACTCTTGCAGGCCGTGGTTGACGATCTTGGCGACATGGCTGTGGCGGAACTCTTTTTGACGAGTCAACTCTAAGGCCTGCTGGAGGTTCCGCTTGTCCAATTCCTGCGTCAGGGCTTCTACGAACCGGATCGACTGCTTGCGAGCCCGTCGAAAGAGAAGAAACTTATCGATAGCGACGACCAAACTCCAGATAGACATCCCTAACATCACAAACGCGACGATCCGGACGACCCAGCCCATGGCGTGCCAGATTTCGATCAGGGAAACCTGCATATAGTGACCTCCTTTCCGTAAGATTTACCAAAATCCAAAAGGTCTACCCGCGCACGGGTCCATCCCCGGAAGTTATCCCCCCTGAAGGGTGTATCGAACCGTCAGGAC
>JANXAA010000029.1:5466-10099 GCA_025061865.1 Acidobacteriota bacterium
ATCTTGCCCGGGTCAAAACGGTACGACCGAAGGCAGTCGACAGCGGCCTGGTCCAAAAGCTCGTTGAGCGACCGAAGGATTCGGATAGAACCGACTGTCCCACTCTTCAGGATGATGGCTTCTAAGATGACGATCCCCTCGATCCGAAGGCGCCGGGCCGCCTCCGGGTACGTGCACTGGATCGGGGACAAGGGTTTAGGGGGCGTCCCGCCGACCGTTTCGACCCGGACCGGACCGCCGCCGGGGATGCCGCCTGGCACGCCACCGGGGATACCGCCTGGTACGCCGCCTTCCACGCCGCCCTCCACGCCCCAGTCGATGCCACCCTCGACCCCCTGAGCGACTTCTGTCTCGCTGAATGTTTCCGCTGGCAGGATCTCGGGGGTATATGCCGGGATGGCAATCGGGGCGACCTCAGCCTGGGGTTGGGGCGGGGGTTTCGGTTGCTGCGTCTGCTGCGTCTGGGGCTGGCGAGCCGGCCGGGCCGCCGGGGGCGGCGGCGGGGGTGCCGCAAACAAGGTGACCTGAAGGGGAGGCTCCTCGATGTACGTCACCGACCAGACGGACGAAATGATGAGGACCCCCAGGCCGACGGCATGGACCGCGATGACGATAGGGAGGAAGACGATACGACGGCGATTCAGCCGCGTGCGGCGGCTTTCGACCAGGTCTTCTAACAGCATCCTTGGCCCCCGTCTGTTTATTGAGGAGAAGAGGCCGTCGGACCTTCGGCCTTTCGCTTCTTACGGGCTTCGACTAACTGCTGGGCCTTGTCTCGATAGCGGTCAGCCAGTTGTAAGTCTTCCTGCTGTTTAGCCGGGTCGCCGGCGTCGACCCACTTGGCCTTTTCTCGGTACAACAAGTTCAGGTAAGCATACGCTTCTGCATGCTCCGGGTCAATCTGAATAGCCTTTTGAAGCGCTTCGATCCCCCGTCTAATATACTCTCCCCGGGCCTCGTTGGAAAGAGTCGGGTCCAGGCATCGGGCGGGGGCACAGTAGACCTTCTGCCATGCCAGGGACCCGATGATATACCAGGGTTCCGCCGTGTCCCGTTGGACGGCCCCCCATTTCTCATACCAATCAAAGGCCGCATCGTACTGATTGGCCTTCACATATAGGGAGGCCACGTTTTTCAAGAGATCAGGGTCGTCGGGATCCGACTGCAGTCGCTGTTGAAGTAGGTCGATGGCGTCCGTGTATCGGTTGGCGTTCAAATACAGAGTCATCAGGTCTTCTTGGATCTGACGATTTTCGGGCTGAAGGGCCATGATTTCCTTAAAGAGTTGGGCAGCCTTATCGACCAGGGCCTGGTTTTCCGGCGCGGGGTCTAAGGGCTTATACCAGGCCATGTAACAGTAAGCCAGGGAACGCCTCAGGTTCAAATTGTCCGGCGTGAGCTGCAGGGCCTGCTCATACCGGGGGCAGGCATCGGCATAGTCCTCTTTCTGATAAAACTCCTTCGCCTCCCGGATGAGTTGCCGGGCCCTCAGCTCGTTCCAGAACCGTCGACATCCGATGCTCCCGGCCAGTCCGACGATCGTCCAGAGCATAAAAATTACATAAAAAATACGATGAAAACTGGATGACCGCAATGCAGACCTCCCCATTATCGTTATCGGGTAGGTCAATGTATAAAACCTCCCATGACCCCCCCACGATGACTTCTTGCATTTGAGGCGTTAGGCCCTGGGTATTGGGGATCAAGGGTCAGAGGTCAGGGACCGGGTTTTTCCCTGACCCCCGGTCCCTGACCCCGGACAGCCCAAGCCCCAAGATTTAGCTAAAAAAGCACTATAACCCTCGTAGCTCTTATCGGGAAGACCTGTCACGGGTAGACCCATCGAGAGGGATCAAGAAACTTGACTTTTCCTCGACGACACCAGGACCCGCCGCGTTTCCTATGGAGTGGGGGACGACGAACACCCGGTCGCTCCGACTTCATCAGCCTCCGGTCGCTTGTCCATGGGCCCCGATGCACGCCCCTCCCCACCCCGATAGATCAAACAGATCCTATGTTAAGTCTCCTCATGGGACGTGTCAACCGGGGTAGGGAGGTAAGCCGGGAAGGGAGGACAGTCGTACAGGGATGCCTCCCAGCGTGGTCGACCTCGTGAGAACGCTGATCGGGTCAGCTTTTTCGAACCCTCAGGAAGTCCGGTTTTTCAAGCTGGGGAGATGGGCTGGTCGGCGGATAGGCCGGTCGATTAGCCTCCGGACTTTTTTCGCCTACATCTACGAGACGCCTGCTTCCCTACCGCCCCGTTATAAGGCCAGCCTCGACGAGCGCCTGACGAAGAAGGTCTAGCGAAACGTCTTCGACGACCTCGACCCGACCCGGCTCGACGAGGAGAGGAAGTCGGAAGCCGACCGTCCCGTGACGCTGTTTCTTATCGAGTTCTAAGGCTTGCCAGAAACGGGTCTCGTCCCAGGTCGGTAGAGGTCGGAGTCCGCCCCAAGCCTCGATCAGCCGGTGCAAACGGTCCAGGTATATCGTCTTAAGGCCCACTCGCCGACAGGCGACAAGGCCCTCGGCGACGAGACCCCATAGGACAGCTTCCCCGTGTGTCAGCCCTCGATAATCGGCCATGGCTTCCAGGGCATGGCCGACCGTGTGGCCCAAGTTTAGCCACTGCCGCATGCCCCAGTCCTGCTCGTCGGCTTGGACGACTCGAACCTTGTAAGCCGCGCAAGTCCGGGCCATCGTCTCGAGAGCCTCCGGGTCCCGACGCTGCAGGTCCGCCGTGGAGGCTTCCAGCCAGCTCAAGAAGGGTTCCCCGATCAAGAAGGCATACTTGATGACCTCGCCCATCCCGTCCCGGAAGGCGACCTCCGGCAGGGTCATCAGGAAGTGGGGGTCGACCCAGACGAACTCAGCCGGGTAGAAGGTGCCGACGAGGTTTTTCCCGAAGGGAGTGTCGACGGCCGTCTTCCCCCCGATGGCGCTGTCCGTCTGGGCGGTCAGGGTCGTCGGTACGTGCCAGAGATGGATGCCCCGCATGTACAAGGCCGCTGCTAGGCCGACCAGGTCACCCAAGACACCCCCGCCCCACGCGACGAGGCGGGCATCCCGTCGGAAGCCGAGGCGAAATAGCTCGTCGAGGAGATCTCGAAGGCTGTCCCACGACTTGGTCGCCTCGCCCTCGGGCCACGTCAAGAGGTGGACGTCGGGCAGGCGACGGACTGTGGCGGCCAGGTCTGGGAAGGTTTCGACGATAGAGGGGTGGGTGACGACAGCCGTCGGCGTCGGTTCAGCCGTCAGGCGCTGGAGGAATCGATCCCAGGCATCCCGGCCGACGACGATGTGAGACACGAGGTGTCGATGGACGTGGAGTTCCAAGACGTCTGGGATCGCAGACACCGAGCCTTCTTTAAATATGCTCATATGAGTCTAATCTAAAGATTCTCGGGCTTAGGTGTCAGGCACCGGGGCTTGGAAAGTCTGACGACTAAGACCCGGTAGCCGGCACCGATTTACTCAAACAGGACACTGACCGAGGTCTCCTCGTGGATGTTCCGGATGGCCTCGGCGAATAGCCAGGCCACGGAGAGGACCTCGATCTTGGGACACCGCGCCTTTTCGGGAGTCAAAGGGACCGTGTCGGTGACGATCAACCGCTCCAAAGGCGACTGTTCGATGCGCTCGACGGCCGAGCCACTCAAAATAGCATGGGTACAACAGGCCAAGGCTCGGCGGGCGCCGTTCTCCAGGAGCGTCTGAACGGCCTTTAGGAGAGTGCCCCCCGTGTCGACGATGTCATCGACGATGAGGACGTCCATCCCGCGGACATCCCCGACGACCCGCAGGACCTCTGCCTCATTGGGCTGTTCTCGGCGCTTGTCCATGATGGCGATCTGGCAACCGGCTCGCTTGGCCAGGGCACGCGTGCGGGCGACGCCCCCGGCATCGGGCGAGACCATGACGAGGCGGCCCGTGTCCAGATGGGACCGGATATAGCCCAAGAACACGGGCGCCGCATACAGATGGTCGACCGGGACGTCGAAGAAGCCGACGATGGGGTCGGCGTGGAGGTCCATGAACAGGAGGCGGTGCGCGCCAGCCGCCTGAAGCATATCGGCGACGAGCTTCGACGAGATGGGCACGCGAGGTTTGTCCTTTCGGTCCTGCCGGGCGTAGCCGTAGTAAGGCATGACGGCTGTGATCCGCCAGGCCGACGCCCGCTTGAAGGCATCGATCATCAGGAGGAGCTCCATGAGGTTTTCGTTGACCGGTGGGCATGTCGGCTGGATGACGAAGACGTCGGCACCCCGGACGTTTTCCTGGACCTGCACATAGATCTCCCCGTCGGCGAAGCGACGGATCTCGATGGCACCCAGGGGCATGCCGAGATATTCCGCAATCCGGCGGGCCAAGGCCGGATTGGCCGTGCCAGAGAAGATCTTGAACTTCTCGACGCCGGGCGACGGCATAGGTGAGATCTCCTCTCGCTAGGGTGACATCGATTCAATCTATGCTAACATACGGGTAGGCCGAACGCCATGGCCCCAGGGGATATGGGATACGGGGTGCAAGATGCAGGATGCAAGACGAGGGGTCTCGGGTGGGCCAGAATCTTGTGAAAAGACTGCGAACCACGGACCTGAAACCCACCTTAGGGGTTCGCGAACTTCGC
>JANXAA010000029.1:10109-12661 GCA_025061865.1 Acidobacteriota bacterium
GAACTGGCCTGGACGCATTGCGGTCTATGAGAAGCTATTTCGAAAATCCCCCTTCTCCGGAGAGAGGGGCCGAGGATGAGGACCCTTCCCTGACTCTCTCGAGAAGAGGTTTTTGAGATGGCTCGTAGTCCGTAGTCTGAGTCCTCTGCGGGCATAGCGTATCCGTACCTACGGGACGATCCGGGTCCCGTTCTTTCCTTTTAGAGCCTGAGGAAGCGCCTCGATGGACGTGATCAGGACCGACGTGCCTCCGCTTCGGAGATACTCGATGGCCGCTTCGACCTTGGGTCCCATCGACCCGGCTGGGAAGTGGCCCGCCTGCATATAGCGTTCGGCCTCGGGGACGGACATTTGGTCCAGCCACTGCTGGCGCGGCGTGTTGTAGTACAGAGCGACCCGGGGCACACCTGTCAAGATGACGAATAAGTCGGCCCGAAGCCGGGAAGCCAGGAGGCCACTGGTGTAGTCCTTGTCGATGACAGCCTCGACGCCCCGTAGGAGGCCCCGCTCCATCCGGATGACGGGGATACCCCCGCCACCGGCGGCGATCACGATGTAGTCCTGGTCCAGAAGCGCCTGGATGGCCTCCAGGTTCAGGACTTCCCGGGGCCGGGGCGAGGCGACGACCCGTCGATAGCCGCGACCGGCGTCCTCGACGATCGTCCACCGTTTTTTACGGGCCAGGACAGAGGCTCGGTAGGCAGTGAAGAAAGGGCCTATGGGCTTCGTCGGTTGGATAAAGGCCGGGTCGTTTTCGTCGACGATGACCACTGTTAGCACGCAGGCGACTCGTGCGGTCCAGCCAAGACGGGTCATCCTATTGTGGAGGGCCAGGCCGATCATGTAGCCCATACTCCCCTGCGACATGGCCACGGCTACGTCCAAGGAAAAAGGCGGCACTTTCGTACTGGCTTCTTCCATCTGGATGAGGATGCTCCCGACTTGGGGACCGTTGCCGTGGACGACCAAGAGCCGATAGCCAGCCCGGAGGAAGGCCATCAGGCGCCGAGCGGCCCGGCTGGCGTTACGGAGCTGCTCTCGTTGGGTGCCCCGTTCGTCGGGCGGATGCAGGGCATTGCCCCCAAAGGCGACGACGGCCAAGGGTTTCCTTCCCATGTCCCACGTCTCCGGCCTCGAGCGCCTATTTCCCGGGGCCCCGACCCAGACGTTCCAGGAGGACTTCCTCCAACGTCGGCTGGCCGATGGGCTGCAGTTCGTAAGTGACCCGGACGACGGGTTTTTCGATGCGGATGACGCGCCGTAGGTCGACCGGCGTGGCCATCACGACGACGTCGGCCGGACACCGCTGGATCGTCGCCTCCATCTCCGCCATTTGCTGACGTCCGTAGCCCATCGCCGGCAGGACCTGCGTGAGCTGGGGGTACGTCTGAAAGACCTGGATGAGAGAGCCGACGGCATAAGGCCGGGGGTCGACGGCCTCGGTCGCCCCGAACTTCATCGCCGCGATGAACCCCGCCCCGTACGCCATCTCCCCGTGGGTCAGGGTCGGACCGTCTTCGATGACGAGGGCCCGGCGGCCTCGGATGAGGCTCGAGTCCTCGATGAAGATGGGCGAGGCCGCGTCGACGACGACGGCCGACGGATTCAGCGCCATGACGTGCCGACGAATCGTCTGGGTCTGTTCGAGAGATGCTGTATCGACCTTATTGATGACGATGACGTGGGCCCGCAGGAAGTTGACGGAACCCGGGTAGTACGTACGCTCATGGCCCGCCCGGTGAGGGTCGGCGACGACGACCTCGACGGTCGGCTCGAAGAAGGGCCAGTCGTTATTACCTCCATCCCAGACGATGACGTCGGCCTCCAGCTCGGCGGCCTCCAGGACGGCCTTGTAGTCGACACCGGCGTAAACGACGACGCCCCGCCGGAGATGGGGCTCATACTCCTCCCGTTCTTCGATAGTGCACTCGTAGCGGTCCAGGTCCTCCAAAGTCGCAAAACGCTGGACCCGCTGGCGAGTCAGGTCCCCGTACGGCATCGGATGCCGCACGACAACGACTCGGTAGCCGGCCCGCTGGAGACACGCCACGACGTAGCGGGTCGTCTGACTCTTGCCGCTCCCCGTCCGGACGGCGCAGACCGAGACGACCGGCTTCCGACTCCGGAGCATCGTCGCCCGGGGTCCGATCAGACGGTAGTCGGCTCCATGGGCCAGAGCGACGGCCGCCCGTTCCATGACATACTGATGAGATACGTCGCTATAAGCGAAGACGACTTCGTCGACCTGATACACCTGGATAAGCTGGGGAAGGTCTTCTTCAGGCATGATGGGGATGCCCTCCGGATACAGCGGGCCCGCCAGCTCGGGCGGATACCGGCGGCCGGCGATGTTGGGAATCTGGGCCGCCGTGAAGGCGACGACCTCGTAGGAGGGGTCGTCCCGGTACACGACGTTGAAGTTGTGAAAGTCCCGACCGGCTGCGCCCATGATGATGACCCGACGTTGCCTCATGCATGGCCTCCTAAAAAGGTCCTGGGTGCCGGGCCTCGGGTTCCAGTGGAACCGGTGTTGGGGATTAGATCCTAGGGGT